>NZ_AKJB01000148.1:0-123175 GCF_000282555.1 Pseudomonas sp. GM102
GTTTTGTTTTGTCCGCAGGAAAGTACCCTGGTGTCTGCATCGGGCTGCATTGTTCATGAAGTTTCGGTAGAACGGGCGCTAAAGTAACCACGCCGTTTTGGTATGGTGCAGCTCGTTTTTTTAACGGACTGACTTCGACCGCTAATCGGCACCTCCTCTACAGTCAAAGAGCTGCTGCAGAAATGCCTAAACCAATACCAATCAAGGACCACGAAAAAGAGACGCGCCTGGTCAATAAAAGACTGATGGCCTGCGCCTTGTTCGTCGTTGCTATCACCTGCGCGCTGGTGGTACGGCTGTATGTTCTGCAAGTGGTTGAGTACGACTACCATTCGACGATCTCCGAAAACAACCGTGTACACGTATTGCCGATCGCCCCTACCCGCGGGCTGATCTACGACCGCAACGGCGTGCTTCTGGCGGGCAACCGGCCCAGTTTCAACTTGACCATCACCCGCGAACGGGCCTCCGATGTCAAAGAAGAGCTGGATGAGGTGGTCAACCTCCTGCACCTGCCGGCTGAAGACCGCACACTGTTCGACAAGGCAATGAAGCAGGCTCGACACCCCTTCGTGCCCGTCACCTTGTTCTACGAACTCAGCGAAGAACAGATCGCGCTGTTGGCAGTCAACGAGTTCCGTTTGCCAGGGATCGACGTAGAGCCACAATTCGTTCGCCACTACCCGATGGGCGCACACTTCGCACACTCGATCGGCTACGTCGGTCGCATCAACGAGAAAGAGTCCAAAGCCCTGGATACGGCGGAATACCGTGGCACCCAATCCATCGGCAAGACCGGCATCGAGAAATTCTACGAGCCCGAGTTGCACGGTCATGTGGGTTATGAAGAAGTCGAAACCAATGCTCAGGGCCGCGTGCTGCGAGTGCTCAAACACACCGATCCGATCCCCGGCAAAAACATCGTACTGAGCCTCGACGTCAAACTTCAGGAAGCTGCCGAGGAGGCGTTGGGCGATCGCCGTGGCTCGGTGGTCGCTCTCGACCCATCGACCGGCGAAGTGCTGGCCATGGTAAGCAAGCCCAGTTTTGACCCGAATTTGTTTGTGACCGGCATCAGCGTCAAGGAATACGCGGCGCTACACGATTCCATCGACCGGCCGCTGTTCAATCGTGTGCTGCGTGGGCTCTACGCGCCGGGCTCGACCATCAAGCCGGAAGTGGCTATTGCCGGCCTCGACGCCGGGGTGGTCACTGCGCAGACCCGCGTCTTCGATCCGGGTTATTACCAGCTACCGGATTTCGATCATAAATACCGTAACTGGAACCACAGCGGCGATGGCTGGGTGGACATGGACGCGGCGATCATGCGCTCCAACGATACTTACTTCTACGATCTGGCCCACAAGCTGGGTATCGATCGCCTGCATGACTACATGGCCATGTTCGGTCTCGGCGAGAAAGTCTCGCTGGACATGTTCGAAGAGTCTGCCGGTTTGATGCCATCGCAAGCCTGGAAGCGTGCCACGCGCCGTCAGGCATGGTTCCCGGGTGAAACCGTGATCCTTGGCATCGGCCAGGGTTACATGCAGGTCACGCCGCTGCAGCTGGCCCAGGCGACTGCACTGATCGCCAACAAAGGTGTCTGGAACCGGCCGCACCTGGCCAAGACCGTGGACGGTGTTGCACCAGTGGATGAGCATCCAATGCCAAACATCCTATTGAAAGACCCGCGTGACTGGGAGCAGGTCAACCACGGCATGCAGATGGTAATGCACGACGCTCGCGGGATTGCCCGAGCGGCAGCGGCGGGGGCTCAATACCGCATCGCCGGCAAGAGTGGTACGGCGCAAGTGGTGGCGATCAAGCAAGGCGAGCGCTACAACCGGGCGAAAACCCTGGAGCGTAACCGTGACAACGCCTTGTTCGTTGGTTTTGCCCCGGCGGAACATCCGAAGATTGTCATTTCGGTCATGATCGAGAACGGCGAGGCTGGTGGTCGCGTCGCCGGTCCCGTGGTGCGACAGATCATGGACGCCTGGTTGCTCGATCAGGACGGCCACCTGAAGCCGCAATACGCCGTGCCGGGCAAAGCTCCAGGCGACCCTCACGTCTAACGATCAAAGCTTCACAGCACAGGCTCACGAATACTGAGCATGTGCTGGAAGCTCTCCAGAAACACGGTTTCGGCCTGACTCATCTTCTGCTCACGATTCCACAACAGCTGGATATCGAAATCCACCACCCCATCTTCCGGCGGCAAACGCCAGAGCAAACCTTGCTCGACATCCCTTCCTACCAAGTGCGTCGGCAAGCAACCAATGCCGAACCCTGAACAGATCAAACGATAAATTTCTTCGAAACTCGTTGATGATGCAACGATCTTGCCAGTGAATCCTTGTTGATCCCGAAACAGTGTCAACGGCGAAAGATTGCCCCCAAGTTGGTCACTGGTGAAGCTGACAAAGTTCTCCGCCGCAAGCTCTTCCAGGGTCAGATTCTCTTGCCCGAACAGTCGATGGCGCTGCCCACAAAAGTACGCATAAGTTTCTCGAAACAGTACTCGCTGCTCCAGTCGCGGCTGCGGTAAACGGCACAGGCCGACGCCAACGGTCGCCGTCTTTTGCAGCAGTGAACTGATGATGTTCGAGCTGCCCATCACTTCGACTTCAAATTCGATTTTCGGATGGGTTTCGTGGAAATCGGCGAGGAACTCGTCGTAATGTCGTGCTTGCACGCCGCTGACGGTAAGGATGCGAATCTTGCCGACCACGTCGTCGTTACGACTCTCCACCACCGTGCCCAGTCGTGAAATATCGCCGTAAATATCCGCCGCAATGCGCAGGACTTCCTCCCCGGTTTCCGTCAGATCAAACCGCCGCCCGCTACGGGCAATCAACACACATTCCAATTGTTCTTCCAGCCGTTTCAGTGCCTGGCTGACGGCTGACTGCGTGATGTGCAATCGCGCAGCGGCCCGGCTCATGCTGCCTTCCTGGCCGATCACCAAATAGGTGCGTAACAGGTTCCAGTCGAGGCGATCATTCAGAAAGCGGCGACCAACCCAAGGGTTAGAAATGGAGGGCATAAAAATTCCATGTAGTAGCAAAGCTAATAGTAAAGATAAGAAATTGAAAATTGACTAATCCTGGCACGGAAGCGATAAAGCTAACAAGCGCCACAGAGTGCAACCCGTAAACAGCCTTCAATACCTGCCCAAAACTATAAATACACAGGGTCCTTGCATGCACACTACCTCTCAACCGCGTCGAGCGGCGGCGGCAGCCTTCATTGGCACGACCATCGAGTTCTACGACTTCTACATCTATGCCACGGCGGCAGCGCTGGTGCTCGGGCAAGTGTTCTTTCCCAGCCACGACCCGGTGATGAGCACCCTGGCAGCGTTCGGCAGTTTCGCCGTCGGCTTCATCGCTCGCCCAATGGCCGGCATGGTGTTCGGTCATTTGGGTGATCGTCTCGGTCGCAAGAAAATGCTGCTGGTGACCATGGCGCTGATGGGGCTTGCTACCACCGGCATCGGAATGTTGCCGAGCTACGCTAGCGCCGGTATCTGGGCGCCGATCGGTCTGATTGTGCTGCGTTTGATCCAGGGCATTTCAGTCGGTGGCGAGTGGGGCGGGGCGGTGTTGATGGCCAGCGAGCACGCACCGGCCAAGCGCAAGACGTTCTATGCATCGTTCGCGCAACTCGGCAGCCCGGCCGGTTTGCTGCTGGCGTTGATCGCCTTTCGCCTGGTGACATCCCTTGAGCCGGAGGACTTCCTCGCCTGGGGCTGGCGTCTGCCGTTTCTCGCCAGCGGTGTGCTGATGATGGTCGGCCTGATGATCCGCTCCGGGGTGCATGAGTCGCCGGAATTCGCCAAGGCGAAGGACAACAACGAGACCGCCAAATACCCGGTGAAGGATGTGATTCGAACCTGCTGGCGGCAGATCCTGTTCGCAGCCGCCGCGGTGACCATCGGTTCGGCCGGGTTCTTCTTCACCAACACGTTCATGATCACTTACGTCACCCAGTATCAGGGCATCCCGCGCTCGACGATTCTCGATTGCCTGTTCCTGGTGACCGTCATTCAGCTGCTCTCGCAACCGCTTTCCGCGCTGCTCGCCGAGCGCATTGGCGAAGGCCGCTTCCTCAAACTCGTCGCGCTGCTGTGCATGGTCACGCCGTACCCGATGTTCCTGTTGGTGGGCACGCAAAACATTGTGCTGATGACCGTCGGCATCGCTCTGGCGGTAGTGATCCTCTCGGCGCTGTACGCGGTGATCGCCGGTTACATGACCCAGGCGTTCCCGGTGCACCTGCGCTACTCGGGCATTTCTATCGCATACCAGTTGAGTTGCGCGCTCGCCGGCGGCACCACGCCGCTGATCGGCACGCTGCTGGCGAGCAAGTTTTCCGGACAATGGTTGCCGTTGGCGGTGTTCTTCACCTTGCTCTCGGCCCTGTCCTTGATCGGTGTTTGCGGCCTGGCACGCCTGCGCGCCAACCCGGTCGCCACCCACGCTGCTAAAGAGGTGTATTCGTGAGAAAACCTGAACACATCGGCCCGGTTGAATGGCAAGCCCGTTGCGAACTGGCTGCGCTGTATCGACTGGTCGCGCACTTTCGCATGACCGACTTGATCGACACTCATATCACCCTGCGGATTCCAGGGCCTGAGCATCATTTTCTGATCAACCGCTACGGGGTGATTTTCGACCGCATGCGCGCTTCGGATCTGGTGCGCATCGATCAGGACGGGAGAGTGGTCGATCCGGCCTACGAAGGTCATCGGGTCAACGCCGCAGGTTTCGTCATTCACTCGGCAATCCACATGGCCCGCCCGGATCTCAACTGCGTGATCCATACCCACACCGCCGCCGGCATGGCAGTCGCCGCGCAGAAGCAAGGACTGCTGCCGATCAGTCAGCACGCGCTGAAGTTCTACGGCAAATTGGCGTATCACACTTATGAAGGCATCGCCCTGTCGCTGGATGAGCGCGAGCGTTTGATTGCCGATCTGGGGCCGCATCGGGCGATGATCCTGCGCAATCATGGCTTGTTGGTCGGCGGCTCCGGCGTGGCCCAGGCGTTCCAGGAAATTCACTTCCTGGAGCGTGCCTGTCAGGCGCAGGTTCAGGCACTGTCCGGTGGTTCGGCGCTGCATTACCCGTCCCCGGAAGTGTGCGCACATACCGCCGAACAGTTTGACCGTGATGAACAGGACAACATCATCGACCTGGCCTGGGAGGCCGCCCTGACCCTGATCGAATCCCAGCGCGAGTCCTATTTGTCATGAGTCCTGTCATCAACACCGTGGTTTTGCTGTCCCGTGACACCCTGCTGCTCAAGCAATTGCAGGCTGCGTTTGCCCGCAGTGCACCGCAACTCACCACGGTGTTGGCCGATGATCCACAAGCCGCCAACGCGCAGATTGCCGCGTGCTGGTTTCCCTTGCCGGGCAGCCTCGGCGCATTGCCGAACCTGCAAGTCATTCACTCGGTGGCCGCCGGTATCGATCACTTGGATCACGACCCGTCGTGTCCGGACTTGCCGGTGTGCCGAGTGGTCGATCCCGGTCACCGCCAAGGCATGACCGAGTACGTGCGCTGGGCGGTGATTCACTATCACCGCGGCTTCGATCAGGTGCTGGAGCAACAACGGGAACAGCGCTGGGAGCGGCCGCTGCAACGGGCGGCGAGGCAGTTCAAGGTTGGGGTGATGGGGCTTGGATCGTTGGGCAGCGCGATTGCCCAGGACCTGGCCGCCGCCGGTTACGACGTTCGTGGCTGGGCGCGCCGCAGTAAGGATTTGCCGGGCGTACAGACGTCCGCCGGTGCGGAACAACTGAACCCGTTTCTCGATGGATTGGAGTTGCTGATCAACTTGTTGCCGCTGACCAGCGAAACCCGCGGCATCCTCGGCAATGCAACGTTCGAGCGGCTCGCCAATGGCGCCGCGCTGGTCAATTGTGGTCGGGGCGGGCATCTGAATATCGACGACCTCGAACACGCGCTGGCCCGAGGAAAACTGCGCGGCGCTTTGCTGGATGTTTTCGAACAAGAACCGCTGCCGGTCGATCACCGTCTCTGGACAATGCCCGGCGTCACCATTACCCCGCATATGGCGTCCGCGGCTTCCCACGACTGTATCGCCGAACAGGTAGCAGAGAACTTTCGCCGTTTAAATACCGGAGAACCGTTATTGAATTGTGCAGACCGAACACTCGGTTATTAATTAGAAAGCGCCTTGCAAATTCGCCCATTTAGTTGGCGCTATATAACAACAATCCCTCACCCTGAACGTTTTACTGCCAGTTAAAACAATTAAATACGAGTTCTCGATGAACTCCTGGAGACAGTAATGAGCGATCTATCGTCTGTAGAAAAGTCCGGCGCACCTCCGGAAGTTGCAATTAGCATGAAGAAAGTTTCCGTGGCCAGTGTGATTGGCACCACCGTGGAATGGTACGACCTGTTTGTGTTCGCCACGGCTTCGGCGCTGGTGTTCAACAAAGTGTTCTTTCCGGATTTCGATCCGCTGATTGGTACATTACTGGCGTTCGGTACGTTTGCTTCGGCCTACCTGGCGCGGATTGTCGGCGCGGCCCTGTTCGGGCATTTCGGTGACCGCTTGGGACGCAAGTCGATGTTGTTGGTTTCGCTGTTGACCATGGGGGCCGCTACATTCGCCATCGGGTTACTACCCAACTACGCGGCCATTGGTATCTGGGCACCGATCCTGTTGTTGCTGCTGAGGGTGATTCAAGGCCTGGCGTTGGGTGGCGAGTGGGGCGGTGCGGTGCTGATGGCGGTGGAACATGCACCTGCCAATAAACGCGGTTTGTACGGCTCGTGGGTACAGATCGGCGTCCCGGCCGGGACCATGATTGCCAACCTGGCCTTCCTCGTGATTGCCGCGTGGCTGTCCCCTGAAGACCTGTTGGCCTGGGGCTGGCGTATCCCGTTCCTGGCCAGCGTGCTGCTGATCGCCGTGGGCTTGTACATCCGCTTGAACATCTCTGAAACCCCGGCCTTCAACAAGGTCAAGGAAGCCGAAGTCCAGGTGAAAATGCCGCTGGCGGAAGTCTTCCGCAAGTACTGGAAACAAGTGGTGCTGGGCGGGATCGCCACCATGTCGACCGGGGCCTCGTTCAACATCATCGTTGCCTTCGGCTTGACGTACGGCACGCAGAATCTGGGTTTCAGCCGCAGTGTGATGCTCGGCGTGGTGTTGCTGTCCTGCGCCTGGTGCATCGTCATGTTGCCAGTGTTCGGCGCACTGTCGGATCGCTACGGACGCAAGCCGATCATCGTTGCCGGCATCGTCGCCGAAGCGTTGGTCGCGTTCCCGATGTTCTGGTTGATGGACACCAAAGAGCTGTCGTTGGTGATCTTCGGTTACCTGCTGTTGATGACTGCCTTCGCGGCCAACTACGGGCCGATCGCGACCTTCCTCGCCGAATTGTTCGGCACGCGAGTGCGCTATTCCGGGTTGTCGATCAGCTACATGTTGTCCGGCCTGCTCGGCAGCGCCGCCACGCCCATCGTCACCACCGCATTGCTGGCAGCGACCGGCAAAGGCTCTTCGGTGGCCTGGTACATGATCGGCGCGGCGTTGATTTCGTTGGTGGCGCTGTTGCTGCTGACCGAGACTTTCAAGCGAGACATCAGCGAAATTCCGACGGCAGTTCCGGCCGCCGATCCAGCCCTCGGCAAACCAATCAAATCGGCCGCCGCCTGATTAATGGAGCTCAACAGCATGCGCAGAATTCAATCGGCCCCGGGCTTCATCGGCCCGGTCGGCCCTTACTCCCAAGCGGTGGTCAGCGGCCACCTGGTGTTCACCGCCGGGCAGATTCCGGCCCAGAGCGGGCTCGATGACCAACCTGCTGATTTCACCGAACAAGTGCGGCAAACCTTGCGCAACTTGGAGGCGATCCTGATTGAAGCCGGGTCTGACTTCAGCCACGTGATCAAGATCAACGCGTACCTCACCGATCCCGCGCAACTGGAGCCGTTCAACGCGGTGTATCGCGAGTTCCTGGGTCATGCGCCGCCGGCACGCACCACGGTCTGTGTAGCGCTGTGGGGCGTGTCGCTGGAAATCGATTGTGTCGCCGAGTTGATTGCCAAGGAGGCGCGACATGGATGAATCGCAGCTGATCGAGCAGCTCAAAGCGGTGAGCTTTCCGACCCTCGGGCATTTTCTCGAGGAGGGCTTTGCCGATTCGCAACTGCGAGCCATGGTGCCCAATGTGAGACTCGTCGGCCGTGCGCTGACCCTGAAACTGGTGGGTGCGGATGCCATCGCGGTCAACCAGGCCCTGGCGCTCATCCAGCCAGGCGATGTGCTGGTGATCGACACCGATGGCGACTGGCAGCATGCCCCAGTCGGCGCGGTCACCCGTTGCGCCGCGAGTTGCGCCGGTGCGGTGGGCATCGTGGTGGACGGCGCGGTGACCGACTTGCTGGAACTGCGTGAAGCCGGGTTACCCGTCTTCGCTCGCGGCACCAGCCTGCTGACCACCAAGCTGCATGGCCGCGGCGACAGCCAGATCAATCAGCCAATCCACTGTGCCGGCGTCACGGTGCATCCGGGGGATCTGGTACTTGCGGACGACAACGGCGTGCTGTTTCTCGATCCGGCCACCGCGCAAAACGTCATCGAACGCGCGCTGGCTTCTGATCGCGCCGAGCCGCGCTTGTTGGAGCGGCTGCGCGCCGGTGAACCGGTGTCGCAGGTTTTGAGCGTTTAGGCCGTCAGGCGCTTGTTCAATATTTTCCAGGAGTAAAGCATGTTGAAAATTAATGGTGAACGCCTGTGGGCGAGCTTGATGGCCATGGCCGAAATCGGTGCGACGGCTCGTGGCGGCAGCTGCCGTCTGGCGCTTAGCGATGAAGACAAGGCGGGCCGCGAACTGTTTGCTCAATGGTGCCGCGAAGCCGGCATGACCCTAAGCGTGGATGCCATCGGCAACCTGTTCGCCCGTCGCGCCGGCACTGAGCCGGGCGCCGCACCGGTGATGATGGGCAGCCACCTCGACACTCAACCCGAAGGCGGGCGGTTCGACGGCGTCTACGGTGTGCTCGCCGGTCTGGAAGTGGTGCGTTGCCTCAACGACCTCGGCATCCAGACCCGCAAGCCGCTGGAAGTGGCGGTGTGGACCAACGAAGAAGGCGCGCGCTTCACCCCGGCGATGTTCGGCTCGGCGGTGTTCACCGGCATCATGGAGTTGGACACGGCACTGGCGGTACGTGATGTGGATGGCATCAGCGTCGCCGAAGCGCTGCAACGCACCGGTTATGCCGGCGAGCGCCCGTTGGGCGGCGCGGTGGATGCTTACTTTGAAGCGCACATCGAACAGGGGCCGATCCTTGAGGATAACGCCAAGAGCATCGGCGTGGTCAGCGGCGGCCAAGCGATTCGCTGGCTCGACGTGCGGGTCGAAGGCATGGCTGCCCATGCCGGTACTACGCCGATGCCGTTGCGCAAGGACGCCCTGTATGGCGTGGCGCGGATGATCCAGGCAATCGAAGGCCTGGCCAGCGATTTTGCCCCCGAAGGCCTGACGACCGTCGGCGAGTTGAGTATCAACAAGTCATCGCGCAACACCATTCCAGGCCTGGTGAATTTCACCGTCGACCTGCGTCATCACCGCGATGAAGCCATCGATGCGATGGAGCAGCAGGTTCGTGCGCGGCTCCAGGCAATTGCCGATGAACGCGGCCTGAATCTCACGATCACCCCGCACTGGATCAGCCCGGCCACCCCATTCGACGCCGATTGCGTGGCAGCGGTGCAACAAGCGGTGGATGCACTGGGCTACGCTCAGCAATCGATTGTCAGCGGTGCCGGGCATGATGCGATTCACCTGGCGCGGTTCTGTCCGACGGCCATGGTGTTCATCCCTTGCGTTGGCGGATTGAGCCACAACGAGGCCGAAGACGTGTTGCCCGAAGACGTGCGTCAGGGCACTGATGTGTTGCTCAACGCGGTGCTGTCCCGCGCCGGAAAAGCCGAATAAACGCAATCTCTGTAGGAGCGAGGCTTGCCCGCGAAGGCGTCAGCCCATTCAACATCAACGTTGACTGACACACCGCCTTCGCGGGCAAGCCTCGCTCCTACAGGAGGACGCACTCGGTTTCAGGATCTACGTTAACTGACAGGTATTAACCCCATGCGCAGTTTTTTTCATCCCGAACAATTGCTCCACCATCCACGCAGCTACTACTCCCGCGGGCAGATGCGCACGCCGCAGGAAGTGCCCGAGCGCGCTCAACGGCTGGTGCAGGCGTCGAAGGCGCTGGGCTTCACGGTTGAGCAACCGGCCGATGCCGGACTCAATTCACTGCTGGCGGTCCACGGTGCGCCGTACCTCACGTTCTTGCAGGAAGCTCATCAACGCTGGAAGGAAATCCCCGAGGATTGGGGCGATGAGGTGATGTCGAACATCTTCGTCCGCGAGCCCAATGCCTTGCGTGGAATTCTTGCCCAAGCCGCGTGTTATCTGGCGGACGGCAGTTGCCCGGTGGGTGAGCAAACCTGGCGCTCGGCCTATTGGTCGGCGCAAAGCGCGATTGCCGGTGCCCAGGCGTTGCTCGATGGCGAGCCGGCTGCGTATGCCTTGTGCCGTCCACCCGGTCACCATGCCCGGGCCGAAGCGGCCGGTGGTTTCTGCTATGTGAACAACGCAGCGGTGGCGGCCCAGGTGTTGCGTACAGGGTTTGAGCGAGTTGCGGTGCTCGACACCGATATGCACCACGGTCAGGGGATTCAGGAGATTTTCTACGAGCGCGCTGACGTCCTGTACGTCTCGGTGCATGGCGATCCGACCAACTTCTATCCGGGGGTTGCCGGGTTCAGCGATGAACGCGGCGTCGGGGTGGGGGAGGGGTTCAACCTCAACTTGCCGATGGCCCATGGCGCCAGTGAGGCGGACTTTCTGAGGCAGCTGGAAGTGGCCTTGGCGGCGGTGAAGGAGTTCGGCACGCAGGTGCTGGTGCTGTCCTTGGGGTTCGATATTTTCGAGCTGGACCCGCAGAGCAAAGTGGCGGTGACGCGGGAAGGCTTTGCGCGGCTGGGCGAGCGGATTCGCAGCCTTGGGTTGCCGTGTCTGATTGTGCAGGAGGGCGGGTATCATCTGGAGAGCCTTGAGGATAATGCCCGGGCGTTTTTTGTTGGGCCGCAGGTGTGGCAGCTCTGAGTTTGCAGTTGTCTGGGAGATTGCTTTCGCGGGCAAGCCTCGCTCCTACGGGGGACTGTGTTGAATCCAATTCCGCGGTTCAACACAAACCCCGTAGGAGCGAGGCTTGCTCGCGAAGAACGATAACGCGGTGCAACGGATGAACCCCAAGTGCTGTAAGGCACTTGCCATCGCCCCTGACGTTAACGTAAAGATTGCGACAGGGCGCTGAACTTGAAAAAGCGCAGGGCGGACCGATCCGGAGCGCTTGATGACGCTAATAAAAACAACCTCCCCCAAGCTGCACCGCGAAGCTCGATTGGCCGAAGCGGCGCGCGGCACCAACGCGCTGGGTACCGTACTGGTGGAAGCCCGGCCGACGATGATCGATTGTGGTGAACATTACCTCGACCGCCTGTCATCGCCCGCGCGCTGCACATGGGGGGAGTGATGCAAGGGGAAGGGCGGGAGCCTGGGTTTTGTCGCAAATCTCGACAGCTGATGAGACGACGAACAACCTGTTACGGTCTTGAGACGCCTGCTATTGAGGATTAGAATTTTTGGGCTAAAGGGTGAATGACGGAGCATTTGCCCCGGCCACACATCTGGCGTGAGGGAGGTAACGATGTTCCTTTCAACCCTGGAAATTCAAAACATCATTGAACACAGTTTTCTGCCCGCCGTGTGCACTTGCAGCATGGAGGCGGACCAGTCCCTGACGATTCGGGTCTGCGATTGCATGACCGGCAAAGTGGATCTGGTGGCCACTCATGTTCCGGTATGGACACTGGACAGCCCCCACGCGATTGCATCGCTGGTGGCTGATATGCGGCAAGAAATCGAGGTTCACAAAGGCATTCACCCTCCGTTTTACCGCTGAACCTGCGTCACGCCGCACCACGTTGGCGGTGCGGCGTGTATCCCGAAGTCAAGAAGCAGGACCCGGCCACCGCCGAGTACCTCTATGGGCTGTTCAGCATCGACCTGAAAACCGGCAAGACCGAAACCACCGACTTCGGCCCGCTGACGGAAATCTACTTCAGCGGCATGCGCTCACCCAAGGATCCGAACCTGATGTTCGGCGTGCTCAATCGCTTGGCCAAGTAGGACATCAAGCAGAAGAAAATGCTTCAGGCGGCGACGCTCGATCACTCTTACTACTGCATTTCCTTCAACAAGGATGGCAGCAAGATTTACCTGGCCGGGACGTTCAATGATGTGGCGATCTTCGATGCCGATAGCCTGAAGCAGATCGGCAGCATCAAGCCTCAGGCACCGGACAACTCAAATCCCCTTCCTGGCACTTCAAGTAAGTCTTGAATGCCTCGACCCGCGCCTTGGTCAGTTCCGTGGTGCAGTTGCTGTAGATCAGCGGATACACGCTGCCACCCGCCACCCCGGACGCCGAGAACTTGCACTCGGCATCGCGAAACGCAATCCATGAGCGCTGCGCCCCGATCAACAGTTTTTTCGCGTCGGGGTCGTCCTTCAGCCGTGTGGTGATCTGCTGATAAAGCGCATTCAGCTCCTTGTCGGCCGCCTTGTTCTGTTGCGCCGCGCATTGATTCATCGTCGATTGGTCAGTGGCATTGTCGCAGTCGATGGCATGCGCAAGGGGGGTGAACAGCAGCGGCGTCAACGCAAGGAGAAAACGTGGGGGCATGGTGGGCTCGCAGTGGTGATGGAAAGTTGGGGTGCAGTGTAGCGAAGATGGAAGTTTCAGCTTGTACCGAGGGCGCCCGAAGCCGCGAGCAATTGGTCTGCACAGGCCTGGATGTCATCGCGCATGTGCAACTTCGCCAGCCACCCCTCAGGGATGGCCTGCACACCGTAGTGAGCTCCGGCCAACTGACCGACGATGGCGGCAGTGGTATCGGCGTCATCGCCCAGGTTCGCGGCTTCGAGGATGGCGGCTTCAAAACTGTCAGTGTGGTGAAAGCACCACAAGGCCGCTTCCAGTGATGCAACGCAGTAACCGCTACCGCGAATATCGTCTTTGGATTTTCCGAGGTAATCGCCTCGAGCGATACTCGCGACCTTCGGCTCCTCGAAGGTCGTCTCTGGCAGGCTCTGCAAACCCTGCTTGGGCGCGCCTTGCAATGCCTTGCGGATCAGATCGGCAAGCAACTGACAGCATTCAAGTGCCTCCGGCGCCGCATGGGTAGTGCGCGAGCTGTCTGCGGAAAACCTCCTGATCCGATCGGGGTCGGGAAAGTAATACAACACTATTGGCGCTAACCGCATCAGTGAACCGTTACCGGCCGTGTAGGGATCGGTGGATCCCGCGAATGGCTGACCGGTTTCCTGATAACGAGCCAGCGCTTCACGGACGGTCATACCAATGTCGAAGCATTCGCCGGTCGAACTCAGGTAACCCCATTGCCACCAGTTGAGGTAACGGCCCATTTGATCGGCTGCATCAAAACCATTTTTGTTCAGCAGGCTTTCTGCCAGGCAAAGTGCCATGGAAGTGTCATCGGTCCATTGCCCTGGCTTCAGATTGAACGGGCCGCCCCCAACCATATCGGTCAGAGGGATAAACGAGCCGCGCGGCTGGAATTCGGCATGGGTGCCAACGGCATCCCCACAAGCAAGCCCCAGCAGGGTTGCGCGATAACGTTCCGTGAGTGAAGGCTGCATGAATCTTCCTTGTAAGGGTTCCACGTCGTTGCAAACGTTAGCAGTTTCAGCCCGCTGACTCCCCCTTCCAACCAGAACTTATGGCCAAAAATGAGGCCGAATATTTCAGGCAAGGTCGATTGCGGCGCCTGTTTGATACAACTTTTAGGTTGGTCTTATGGTCTTTACGGGCCTACTGTTCAATACAGGAGGTGACTTATGAACCCAGCATCAGATCGCATCGAAAGGAAAATCCTGCTCAAGGTGCCGCGCTCGCAGGTCTGGCGCGTGCTGGCCAATGCCGAAGCCTTTGGGCAATGGTTCGGCGTGGCGCTCGAAGGTAAGCGCTTTGTCGCCGGCGAGTGGACCCAGGGGCAGATTACTTATCCTGGTTATGAGCACTTGTTGTGGAATGTACTGGTGGAGCGGGTCGAGCCGGAGCGGGTGTTTTCGTTTCGCTGGCACCCGTATGCAGTCGAACCCGATACCGATTACTCCCAAGAGCCCACCACGCTGGTTAAGTTCGAACTCCAGGATATGGACGAAGGTACGTTGTTGACGGTCGTCGAGTCTGGTTTCGATCACATCCCTCAGTCGCGCAGGCTCAAGGCGTTCCGCATGGATAGCCGGGGTTGGGATGAGCAGATGAGCAATATCGAAAAATTTCTGGTAGACACCAAGGACCACGAGCGTCAGGGCGGCTGATGGCTGCAGGCCACGAAAATCGTGGCTTCAGGGCATGATGGCTGATACGTCTAAGGGTTCTCGGAGGGGCGGCTATAGCGAATGTCTTACACGCGGTAGTAGCTATGTCGTCTATTGCGGATTGGATCCGAAGGGTAATCTAGCTCCATCAACTGAAGTACAGGAAGTGCTCCAGGGTCACGGATGATCGACCATAGCAAGGATTGCTGCCGACAGGGAGTCGATATGGTCTTGGGAAAACCCTTTTTTTTTCGTCTGCATGAAACTGGTTCCTGTAGCAGCTGCCGAAGGCTGCGTTCGGCTGCGAAGCAGTCGTAGACCCTACAAGCATGCTGAAATTGAAAGACCGCAGCGTCTGATTTGCGACTGCTGCTGCCGAACGCAGCCTTCGGCAGCTGCTACAAAGGCAGGCTTTCGGGGGCAGAGTGGTCAATGGCTTACACGTAGCCGGTGGTATGTCTTCTTTTGATGCTTCGCCGATGCGTTTAATCTGGATCCATCAACTGAGACACAGGAAGTGCTCAGGATTAAGGATGATCGACCATAAGCAAGGATTGCTGCCGACAGGGAGTCGATATGGTCTTGGGAAAACCCGCTTCGGCGGGTTTTTTTTCGTCTGCAGAAAACTGGTTCCTGTAGCAGCTGCCGAAGGCTGCGTTCGGCTGCGAAGCAGTCGTAGACCCTACAAGCATGGTGAGACTGAAAGACCGCAGCGTCTGATTTGCGACTGCTGCGCAGCCGAACGCAGCCTTCGGCAGCTGTTACAGGGGTAGGTTTTCAGGCGTTGGGTGGTCAATGGCTTACATGCTTCCCCGGCCTCATTCTGTTTGCCACAAAACCGCTAGATCGCCTGGGCGCGCAACCGGGCGATGTCCTTGCTCGGCGAGGCGCCAAACAGACGGCTGTATTCACGGCTGAATTGCGAAGGGCTTTCGTAACCCATCTTGTAGCCGATTGACGAAATATCGCTGTTCTCCGACAACAGCAGCCGTCGGGCTTCCTGCAAGCGCAATTGCTTCTGGTATTGCAACGGGCTCATGGCCGTTACCGATTTGAAGCGGTGATGCAGCGCCGAGGTGCTGAGATTGATCATCTGCGCCAGGTTTTCGATGCTCAAGGGCTCGGCGTAATGGTTGTTCAGCCATTCGATGGCGCGGCTGATGCGGTGGGTCTGGGTGTCGGGAATGGCGATTTCATGCAAGCGCTGGCCCTGCTCGCCGCGCAACAACCGATAGAAAATTTCCTGTTGTGCCAGCGGCGCCAGGGTGGCGATGTCGTCCGGGGTTTCCAGCAACCTCAACAGCCGCAACACGGCATCAAGCAAGGGCGCGTCGATCCGATCCAGAAACAGCCCGCGCCCAGTGTTCCTCACCCCGGGCACTCCGATGGGGCTGACATCGGCGATCAAACGGCAGATTTGCGCCGGGTCGATGTCCAGGCGGATGCACAGATAAGGCCGATCCGGGCTGGCCTCGATCACTTTGCCGGCCAGGGGCAGGGTGACCGACACCACCAGGTAATTGAGCGGGTCGTAAACATAGCTTTCAGCAGCCAGGCGTACTTCCTTGCGTCCTTCGACAATCACGCAAAGTCCCGGTTTGTGCACCGTGTGCAGGTCTTCGGTGGGGTGGTCGCTGCGGATCAGGTGCAAGTCCTTGATCGGCGTGGCGTGAACGCCGTATTCCGTGGCAAAGCGTTTAATCAGGCTCACCAGTTCGGCGCGCCTGATATCGACGTCGTCCTGGGGCAGGGCATTCGCGGAAGTTGAAGCCGTCATGCTGAACAGTCTCCCTGGCCGATGGTTGAGTCGGGGCTAGTAAAACCGATTGTGCGCGTGTCGGCCAGCGTCGGTTTTACGCCTACAGGATCGTGCAAGAACCCAGGAGAAATCGGCTAACGAAACCTATCGAAGCGTCCCTAATCTGGACCTGTCGCAACGTCCCCATCCGGGATGTTCCAGTCTCCAGATCAAGGAAAAACTCATGTCCAACATTCAAGGCAAAGTGGTTGTCATTACCGGCGCCAGCAGCGGAATCGGCGAAGCCAGTGCACGTCTTCTGGCCAGTCAGGGCGCCCACGTGGTGCTCGGTGCCAGGCGCGTCGATCGCCTGGAAACACTGGTCGCAGAACTCCATGCGGCTGGCCAGAGCGCAGTGTTCAGGGCGGTGGACGTCACCCGTCGCGATGACGTGCAGGCCTTCATCGATTTCGCCGTCGAACGCTTTGGCCGGGTCGATGTGATCGTCAACAATGCCGGGGTCATGCCCCTGTCGAAACTCGAGGCGCTGAAGGTCGAGGAGTGGGACCGGATGATCGACGTCAACATCCGTGGTGTCCTTCACGGCATCGCTGCCGGGTTGCCATTGATGCAGCGTCAGCGCTGCGGCCAGTTCATCAACATTGCCTCCATCGGTGCCTACACCGTCAGCCCGACCGCCGCCGTGTATTGCGCCACCAAATTCGCCGTGCGGGCAATTTCCGAAGGCTTGCGTCAGGAAGTCGGGGGCGATGTGCGGGTCACGGTGATTTCCCCTGGCGTGACCGAATCCGAACTGGCCGAGAGCATTTCCGATGCCGGCGGCCGCGCCGAAATGCGCGAATTCCGCAAGATTGCCATTCCTGCCGAGGCTATCGCCCGGGCCATTGCCTACGCCATCGATCAGCCGGCCGATGTGGATGTCAGCGAATTGATCGTGCGGCCGACGGCCAGTCCGTTCTGAACGGTCACCTATTGAAGTCGGGAGAACTGAAATGACCAAACCATCAGGCAATCAAGACCAATACGTCGGCTTGTGGGTCACCGCTGACGGCGTGATCCGCCACCAGCTGCTATCCAGCGGGCGCTACGACGAAGCGCGCGGCCATCGGGAAAGCGCCTATCTGGGCCGCTATTGGCTGGAGGGCGACCACATCGAATATGTCGACGACACCGGTTTCACGGCTGACGGCGACTTTCGCGACGGGGTGCTCTATCACGCCGGGATGGTGCTGTACCGCCGGCCGGAGTGACGCGTCATCGATGTTATCGAGCAAGTCATGCACTGAAACAGAGGAACCTACTCATGAAAAACGCTCCTAAAACCTGGTTTATCACCGGCGCCTCGAAGGGCCTCGGCCTGGCCCTCGCGCAACACGTGTTGGCCTTGGGTGATCGCGTCGCCGCCACTACCCGTAACCTCGGCGAACTGCAGGCCGCCAGCGAGCGCTTTGTGCCGCTGCAAGTCGACTTGATGAATGAATCCAGCGTGGCCACCGCTATCGCACGCACCGTTGAGGTCTTCGGCAGTCTTGATGTGATCGTCAACTGCGCCGGATACGGTCAGCAGGGCACCTTCGAGGCACTGTCGAACAGCGAACTGCGGCGCAATTTCGATGTGAATCTGTTTGCGCCGCTCAATGTCTTGCGTCACGCCTTGCCGCAGTTGCGGGCGCAGCGCAGCGGGCACGTGATCAATATCTCGTCGATCGTCGGCTTCGATGGCGGTTATGCCGGTTGGGGCAGTTACGTGGCGAGCAAGTTCGCCCTCGGTGGCGTGACCGAAGCGTTGGCGGCGGAGGTTCAGGAGTTGGGAATCAAGGCCACGGTGGTTTATCCGGGACCGGTGCGTACGGGGTTCCTGTCCAGCGCTTCGCTGGCCGTTGCCGAGCGCAGGATCGATGATTACACCGCCGCGCAAGCGTCACTGGACCTGCACCAGAACACCCTTGACGGTCAGCAGGCTGGCGACCCGGACAAGATTGCCTTGGCAATCATCCAGGCGGCGAATGTCAGTGAGCCGCCGCTGCACTTGTTCATGGGGCAGATTGCGGTTGACCTGGCGCAACAGAAAATCGCACGGGTGCAGCACGATTTGAACCAGTGGAAAGCCTCATCACTGGCAACGGATTTTCCGGCCTGAGTGACTGGCTGCGGGGCGATAGCGCCCGCAGCCGTTTCTTTCACTGGTGGTCGAGTTTCGACGCTGCACGTTCGGTGATTTCCGAGCGCAGTTTCAACGACGCGGCAGCGCGTTTGCGGGCTTCATTCAGCACGCTGACCGGCGCTGTCTCAGGGCTCCCCGAAGCAAACGGTGGCGCCGGCGCGTATTCCAGCTGCAACTGCACCAGTTGCGCCGTGTCCTTATCGAACAATTCAGCCGCCAGGGTCAGGGCAAAATCGATCCCCGCGGTGATCCCGCCACCGGTCAGCAGATTGCCGTCGCGCACCACCCGATCGTTCACCGCAATCGCTCCCAAAACCCCAAGCAATTCGTGATACGCCCAGTGCGTGGTAGCGCGCTTGCCCTTGAGCAACCCCGCCGCGCCAAGCACCAGCGCGCCGGTACACACCGAGGTGACATACCGCGCATTGGCGGCCTGGGCCTTGATGAAGGCCAGGGTTTCGTCATCCTCCATCAACGGCCCGACGCCGCCGCCGCCAGGAATGCAGATCACATCCAGTGGCGGGCAATCGTCGAAGGTGGTGGTCGGTTTCAACACCAGCCCGGTACTCGCGGTGACTGGCATCAGGTCCTTCCAGATCAGGTGCACCTTCACGTCCGGCAGCGAGGCCAGCACATCATAAGGGCCGGTCAGGTCCAGTTGTTGAACCTGTGGAAACAACAGAAAACCGATCTGCAACGTCATGGCGTTTTTTCTCCTGGTTGGGGTGGACGGCTTCACTGTAGGCTCGTAGGATCTGGCGCATACGCCAATAACCCCACGAATTACGCCAAATATGCCGAGCAACCCGAAAACCATTCATGTGCTGGCCTTTGCCAACGTGCAAGTGCTCGACGTCACCGGGCCGTTGCAGGTGTTTGCCTCGGCCAACGACATTGCTCGCCAGCAAGGTTTGCCGCCGCCCTATGCGCCGTCGGTGATTGCCAGCGGTGGCGGGGCGGTGATGTCGTCGGCGGGGTTGGCGCTGTTGGCAGAGCCGCTGGCGAAACAGGGCAGCGACACGTTGATCATTGCCGGTGGCTGGGGCGTTTACGCGGCGGCGAAAGACGAGTCACTGGTGGCCTGGGTGCGTGAGCACGCGACAGGGTGTCGGCGGGTGGCGTCGGTGTGTACCGGGGCGTTTTTGCTGGCGGCCAGCGGGTGGCTCGATGGCAGGCGGGTGGTCACGCACTGGACCCGTTGCGAGCAATTGGCGCAGCAGCATCCCAAACTACAGGTCGAACCCAACCCGATCTTCATCAACGACGGCCCGGTCTGGACCTCGGCCGGGGTCACCGCGGGCATTGACCTCGCCTTGGCGATGGTCGAGGAAGATCTCGGCCGAACCATGGCCCTGGATGTCGCTCGGCAATTGGTGGTGTTTCTCAAGCGTCCGGGGGGCCAGTCGCAGTTCAGCGTGACCCTGTCCCTGCAAAAGGAAGGCAACCGCTTCGACGACCTTCATGCCTGGATCAGCGAAAATCTCACCAAAGACCTCGGCATCCCGACCTTGGCCTTGCAGGCCGGCATGAGCGAGCGCAGCTTCGTCCGTCACTACCGCGCCGACACCGGCCAGACCCCGGCGCGGGCCATCGAGCTGATTCGGGTCGAGACCGCGCGCCGACTGCTCAGCGACACCGGTGTGCCGATCAAACGGGTCGCGGTGCAATGCGGGTTTGGCAGCGAAGAAACTTTGCGCCGCAGTTTTCTGCGAGCCATGGGCGTGACGCCGCAAGCCTACCGCGAGCGGTTTTCCGTCAGCCCTCCAGCAGATCCAGTATTGCCTTGAGGGTCGCTTCGGGCGCTTCTTCGGCAATGTTATGCCCGACGCCCGCCAGCACTCGGCGTTGGTAAGGGCCGGTGAAACGCTCGGCGTCTTCATCGATGTCAGAGGCGGGGCCCACGCCATCATCGGCGCCGCACAGGGAAATTGTCGGCACGCTGATTACCGGTTGTTGGGTCAGCGCTTCTTCCATCCACTCCAGTGCCGGATCGCCGGGCGCATACATGAAGCGGTGCCGATACGAGTGAATCACCACCTCGACGAAATCCGGATTATCGAAGGCTGGCGCGCTCAAGGGATAACGTGCGGCATTGTTGGCCCAGGTCGGCGACCACAATGTCCAGAGCAGTTCGCACAGTGCCCGGCGGTTTTGGGTCAAGCCTTCAACACCGCGCGGGGTGTGGAAGTAGTACTGATACCAAAGGCGATGCTCGGTCTGCGGGTCCAGAGGTTGGGTGGAGTTGGGGATGTTCTGAAGGTTGTAACCATCTCCGGTCACCAGACAGCGCACTCGCTCCGGCCACAGCGCTGCGACAATGCACGCTGCCCGACCGCCCCAGTCGTAACCGCACAGGGCAGCTTGTTTGATGGCGAGAGCGTCCATCAGGTCCAGCAGATCCTGGGCAAGGGCGGCTTGCTGGCCGGAGCGCAGGGTGTCGGGGCTGTTGAACCGGGTCGGGCCGTAGCCGCGCAGGTACGGGACGATAACGCGGTAGCCCTTCGCGGCGAGGGCCGGGGCGATCTCGTCGTAGGCGCGGGGGGAGTAGGGGAAGCCGTGGAGCAGGATGACCGGGTCGCCGGTGGTGGGGCCGTGTTCTTCGTAGGCGACGGTCAAGCTGTGGGTTTTGGCAAATTGAATCAGCACGTCATTGTTCATTCGACATTCCAGAGTGGCTGTTTTGAGAGGGCTGATTCAATTCGACCTGAGTCCTTCTCCTCAGACTTCCACGTCCGCGACCTGATTAAAGTACTTCGATCGATCCGGCGTAAACGTCACGGCCATTCTGGTCCTGGAACAGGTCAACGCCCGTTCTGTGCTCAGATCAATGTCCAGATCTTCTCCGCGCAATCCCTGCCATTGGGCGAGGTATTTGAGGGATCCGTATTTTTCGAGTTTTTTCAGGCTGCGGCTGACGCCACCTTTCCAGCCCAGCACCGGGAGTTCGCCGGTGAGGCATTGTCGGGCGAGGTCGGGGAAGCGGGCGGCGCGTTGGCGGCCGATTTCCCAGCATTTGATCAGGCCTTTGTCGTGGCCCTCCCACAGTTCATCCCGGTTCAAGCCTGATCGGAGTGGGGTGTCGATGCTGCGATGGATACGCTGGGTCATTCTGGTTCCTTGAATTCGGGTTTTGTTGGACAGCTCCGCTGTGCCCGTTGAGCGTGGATGTTAGGGAGGGATGTAGGCGCTGGCAACAAGGTATTTCCGGATGTAGGAATGCGTTACCGCGTGTTGATTGGGCTGGTTTTGTTTAGCGATTGTAGGTTCGGCCTACCGGGTTCTGTGGCGAGGGGGCTTGCCCCCGTTCGGCTGCGCAGCGGCCGTGAAGCCAGCAAATGCGGTGCTTCTGGAGGAATGGGGTTGTGCATTCAAGGGGCCGCTGCGCGTCCCAACGGGGGCAAGCCCCCTCGCCACAGGAGGTCAGCAGTGTCAGATGGAGCGTGTTTAACTTCATCGCGGGTAAGCCACTGTCCTACAAAAAACGCTGTAAAAGGGGATATTTCCGACGAGTTTTGGCGGTTGTAGGTTAGGAAAGGGAGCCGATAGGCTTTCCGGGTCGCTGCCAATTCAGCGACCGGGTTTGGTCACCCGTGCAATGTCAGGCGTGCAAGCGCCAACGTGAGCATGTCGGCGCTTTTTCTTGTGCTTGTCGGTATGCTTCGCGGTGGGCTGTGCGCGGGGCACTTTCGAGTGCGCCGGGTGCCTGACTTCCCGGTTGACCAACCTGCGTACCGCCCTCCACCCATCGTTTGGTCACGACGGCGGTGAGCTTCATGAATGTCAGGAGTTACACCATGATAAAAGACAGTCCCAATCCCCCAGAAACCGACAACGTTTCCCCCTACGAATCCCTCGATTCCTAAAAGCTCCACGACGCCGCTGAACGCGCGCTCGACCACTACCTCAAACCCACCCCGAAAAAAGCCGAAAACCGCAAGCCAAGCAAGATGTTCATGGTTGCGCCGGATATGGACAACGAAAGCCTGCTCGCTCATGTCTGCGAATCACTGGCCTCAGCCAGCGTCATGACCAGCGACATTGCCGCGTCGACGTGCCAAAACCCGCGCCACACAGCTGATCCCCTGTGGGAGCGGTGTACATCTGTAGTAGCGAAGCAGGCGACTCGGTCTCAAGGCTGCCAGAAGTTTTTCTCCCCGCTCAACTTCCGATCCAGGAAACTCGCCGCGCTGATCAGCGCCAGGTGTGTCAGCGCTTGTGGTGTGTTGCCCAAGTGCCGGGCATGGCTGTCGAACTCTTCGGCATACAGCCCCAGCGGGTTGGCATACTTCAGCAATTGTTCGAACTCCAGGTGTGCCTTCTCCACTTGGCCGGCTCGGGCCAGGCATTCGACGTACCAGAACGAGCACGCGGCGAAGGCGCCTTCGGTGCCGGGCAGGCCGTCGATCTGGCTGTCGTCATTGCGGTAGCGGTAGACCATGCCTGCGCGCACCAGGGTTTTCTCGATGGCTTCAAGGGTCGCGATCCAGCGCGGATCCTTTGCGCTGACGAAGCGCACCAGCGGCATCAGCAGCATCGAGCCATCGAGGCCGGTGCCGCCGATGTGCTGGACGAAATGCCCGCGTTCTTCATTCCAGAAGTTGCTCCAGATGTCGGTGTAGATCGCTTGACGGGTCTGGTCCCAGCGGGCGAACGGGGCGGGCAGCGAGCGTTTGGAGGCCAGGCGGATGGCCCGGTCCACGGCCACCCAGCACATCAAGCGCGAGTGCAGGAAATGATAATGCTCGCCGCGCATTTCCCAGATGCCAACGTCTTTTTGCTGCCAGGTTTCGCAGACCTGATCGACCACTTCTACAGTGTGTTTCCAGCCATCATGGGAAATCGCTTCACCGTGCTTGTTGACCAGATACACCGCGTCCATCAGCTCGCCGAAGATGTCGAGCTGGATTTGATCGTAGGCCTGATTACCGATGCGTACCGGCGTCGCGCCGCCATGACCGGCCAAGTGTGGAAGTTCAACTTCCGGCAGTTCCTGACGGCCGTCGATGGCGTAGAGGATATTGAGTTTCATGGTCTTGCCGTGACAATCCCTGACCCGACCGCGCAACCATCGCGTGTAGGCGTTGGCTTCCTCGACGAAGCCCAGGCGCATGAAGGCATAGACGGTGAACGAGGCGTCGCGGATCCAGGTGTAGCGGTAGTCCCAGTTGCGTTCGCCACCGGGCGTTTCCGGCAGACCGAACGTCGCGGCGGCGAGGATGGCGCCGTGTTTGCGTGAGGTCAGCAGCTTCAGGGCCAGGGCCGAGCGATTGACCATTTCCCGCCAGCGACCGCGATAATTGGATTGGCCGATCCAGTCGCGCCAGAACTTCAGGGTGCGCTCCAGGCACAATGCGGCGGCGCCTTCCGTGAAGCGTGCATCGTCAACGCCGCCGAGCAGGAACTCGGCGCCCTGGCCCTGTTCGAGGGGGAACTCGGCAATCGCAGCATTGCCCTCGACGCGCAGAGGCTGATCCGAACACAGTTGCAGGGCCGGCTGACCGGAGGCCTCGAAATACACACTCTGACCGCGTGCCCGGGCCTTGGTGTGAGCCCGGGCATAGTCATGACGCACGGCACAATGCATGCGGATGGTCGCTTGTCCGCTGACCACCCGCACCCGGCGCATCAACATCGGCCAATCATCTTCGCTGTCGCCGATGGGCAGCAGGTCGGTGACTTCAACCACCGCGTGATCGCTCATCCAGCGGGTTTGCAGGACGTTGGTGTCGGGCAGGTAAATCTGCTCGCGGCGAGCGTCGGGCAGGTCCGGGGCCAGTTGAAAGATGCCGGCCTCGGGGCTGTCCAGCAGCGCGCAGAAAATCGACGGACTGTCGAATTCCGGCCAGCAGAAAAAGTCCACGCTGCCCTTGTCGTTGACCAGCGCCGCGCTGCGCATGTCGCCAATGATGCCGTGGGCGTCGATGGCGCTTTGTCGTTCGGAATGATCAGCCATTACCGCGGAGCTCCGGGAACCGAGGGCCTAACCAGCTGACCGATGCGATCGGGCAGGAGTTCACTGGTGAGTGAGTTTTCTGGCGTCGATCATTTCAAAGAGCTGGAATTTTGCAGTTCGTCGGACGCGATCGAAGGAGCAGGCTTCAACAGTTTCAGCAGTCTTGATCGGACAAAAGGGCCCGACCGCTCGGACAGCGCCTGATTCCGTGCGGTAAAGCACCAACTCCTTGCCCATGAACGGCAGCGTTTTCACTGCTTTGGGTTTGAGGTCACTGACGAAGCACAGTGCGAACCAGCCGTTGGGATATGACGTTGATGGAGTTGTCTTTTCATAAGGAAGGTTTGACATTGTCATAATGTGATCCTGCTATGGCTGAATGGGCTGGTGCAGGGTCGGGATCGAGAACAATGAGTCGTGAGCGGGTCCAGTCCCAACCATGACCCTGGCTGTCCACGTACCGGTCGTTTTCCAGCAGCCAGCGCAGATTGCCTGCGCAGATCCGACCCAGGCCATCCAGGTACATGCCGATACGATCGGCATCCGGACGATTGGCGTAGCGGCGACGCAGCACTTTGCAGAGTCCGACGCGGGTGCGGTCAGCCTTGCGGATGCGTTGACACAGGATGTCAGCAGCTTCCTGCGGGCTGTGGCCATGCGCAATGCGCAGGCTTTCCATCGCATTGAGGGTCACGCCGATGGCGTGCTCCTTGCGGTGAGAAAGGATGTCGTTGACCAGACCGACGTGTTCGTTGGTGACCCGGATGGCCAACTGCAGTTCGCGGTCTTGCGCCAGTAGCTCGGTCAGATCGAGGCCGTACAGAAACTCGGCCACAGGAAAAGAGGGCAAGAGGCCTGTGTTCCAGTGGCGCAACTCGAGGAATTCGTCGAATGGCAGCACCTTGCCGGTGGCGACCAGCCTGGCTTCTTCCTCCACGCTTTCGAACCAGGCCTGCCACGCTTGGCAATAGCGGCGATACACCGGTGCGGGCATGTACTGCCGCAGTTTGCCAAAGATGTCCTGTGCGGCAGGGGCGAAAGGATGCCCTTCCAGCAACGCGACTTCACCGTCATGGAACATCGCATGCCGGCCCAGAGGCATATCGTCGATGGCCAGGATCAGGCTTGTCACGCATGAGGTATGGACGAGGCGATCGGCCGGTCCAATAGGGAATATCAGACTGTCCCACATGGGAAGATGAAGCCGCAGAAAGCGCAACCGCGCGGCCTCGTCGGTGAACGGAAGGAACTCGCGGACCCAGGCGGCATTGAGTTCGTCGATGATGGGATAGTCCGGGTGCATTCTCGGGAGCACGCTGCAGTGCATGTCCTGGATGTAGAAGCTCACCTCGGACGCGAGGGACTGTGCAGAATGGTTCATGGCTCACTCCTTTCCCTGGCGCCTGCGCGCGATGAAACTGTATGAAGACGCCTTGTTCTTTCGCAAAGCGTCCGAAAAGTTGATTGCGATATCTCGCAGCTCGGAGAAATTGGGATTACGGCTGTCGGGGTAGTGCTCATCAAGGTTGCCTTTGACGAGCGCATACCAACGAAGCACATCCTCGTTGGAGGGGGTGACGCGACTGTCGATAACTTCAAAGTCGTTGTCCTCCAGAGCTTTGCGCAGGCTATCTGGCGTCTTGCGATGGCCCGAGGCGGCGCGATCCACCTTGTCGGGTATGAACGACTGATAGGTCGCCAATTCCACGTTGTAGAGACTCTCCGAAATGATCACCGTGCCGTTGGTGCGCATGCGCTGCGCCAGCGACTGCATGGTTTTCTGCAGCACCTGCGGTGTGAAGTGGAAGAGACTGCCTCGGAAAATGGCGAGGTCGTAGGGCAGCTTCGGGTCAGGCAGAGCGCCAATGTCCTTGGCATTGCAAAGGTACAGCCGAATCCGGTCAGTCAAGCCCTTGCGGGTGATCACCTGGCTGGCGTACTCCAACTGAGGGCGGCTGACGTTGACACCGTCAATGCGCTCGCAGTCTGGGTAGCGATTGGCCAGGAAGCTCAGCACAGGCCCCCAGCCGCACCCGATGTCGATGGCCCTTCGGATGGATTGCGAAGAGACGTCTGCACCAGCCTGTTCGGCCAGCTCGAACTGGTACTCCATGTGCCGCCGCCCGGACGCGTCGAGCGGAAGACTGCTCGGGGCCATCTTCTCGTCGAACACGCCGTACTGATACCAGAACTCGTTGCCGATCACCTTCCGCCATTCTTCTGGAGGATCGGCGTAGACGCTTTCGATCTTGCTCTGATAGTGGTCGGCAGTGGTGCTGCGGATGACGTCGATAGCGATCGTACTCTTGTGTACTTTCATAGCGGGCTCTCCTGGAAGAATGGTGAATGCATGAATTCGGTCGATGCGATCGGGGGGATGGAATCTCCTTGCATGTTGGTGGACTGCGTCGGATAGAACCGGGTCGCCCACCGACGAAAAGTTGCGATCCCTTTGTCGCCCGTCATCAGTCGCGGGTGATCGAGGTAGGTGCGTGCGTTCCAGATTGGGTTGTCAGCCTGGGTGAAGGTCACCAGCCAACGTTTCGCGAGGGGAGCCAGCACGGCATATGCCACTTTCCTGATCGGTATGGGCCAGCGTTCGAAGAGCTCAAGCTCCATCATGTCGATCCAGCTCATGCTCCACTTCATCGGCGCGGTCGGGGTGGAATACAGCATCGTGGTGAGGCGAAAACCGATCCGAGTCATCTCACTGACGGCTTGCACATGACCCAGGCCAATCTGCCGCATGCGCATGCGCATCGGCTGCCCCTTCCAACTGGCGGTGAGGGTGGTTTCGAACCAGTAATCCCCCGCCTCATGGGTCATTGCGGGTTCCGTGAGGCCATGCAACCAGCCGAAATGGACCAAGTCGACGCTGTTTTCCCCGGTATCCTGGCAGTAGCCGTTCAGGTCCTGGCTGGTGTGCTGGGGAGGGGCCGCGAACGCGCTCAAGTCCCAACTCGGCACTTCCCAGCTTGGAGGTCGGTTCTGGTGGTCGGCCCACACCAGAACCGCGCCATTGATTTCTCTCATATGGCGCGTAGTGAGCCACGCATTGGGAGGCTTCGCGCCATCCCCGCTGTGTAGGCAACTGCCATCCAGACCGAAGGCCAGGCCATGGAACGGACAAACCAGCTCTTCGCCCTGTACCTTGCCCCGTCCGAGATGAGCCCCCATGTGGGGACAATAGGGATCGATGGCACTGGCACGGCCTGAGGTTGTGCGGTACAGCACCAACTCTTGCCCCATGAATGGAACGGTGAGTACCGTGCCTCGTTTGAGATCGCGGCTGAAGCAGGCGCGGAACCAGCCGTCGGGATAAGGCAATGGGACGCGCGTGTCCCCAGTGGCGCTACGCTTGTTCGACGTGGAGGTGTCAATCAGATGGGCGCTGGCAGGGCCGATGACCTCGGGCCGCGAGGACTCGTGGAAGAGGTCCTCCCTTTCCATTTTCGTGACGTCGGACAGCTCTTGTACTGGGATATCAGACATTTGAACTCCTGTAATGAATGTCTCGTGATTTACGCGGCGAGCTCCTGCAACGCGGAGCATTCGCTATTTGGCACGGCGGGCGATGACGCTGTAGGTCGAGAACTGGTCCTTGATCAGCGCCACCGAGACGTTCACTGCCATCACGCGCAGTTCTTCCAGCGGCGGCGGTATCGTTTGCGCCGTGAAATTCGCTTCGATGTTCTTCTTGACGTCCATGAACCAGCGCGCGACGTCAATGTTCTCGGGCAGGACTCGCATGTCCTCCACGCTGAGGCCGCTCTGTTCGATGACCTGGCGGAAATATCCCGGTGTCTTGCGATGCTTGCAGGCGAGGCGATCGACGTCGTCGGTGGTGTCCGATTGATAGTGGTCGAGCGGCAGGTTGTAGAGATTGTCGGAGATGATCACGGTTGCGCCTGGCCTGAGCCGGGAAACGAGTTTCGCCATCGAGCGTTCGTAGAGATCATTCGGGAAGTGCGATATGACACCCCGGATCGTGACCAGATCGTAGGGTTCGTCGGCGTCGGGCAAAAGATCGACGTCCTGAGCATTGCAGAGATAGAGATTGATCCGTTTGCTCAGCCCATGCTCAGCATGATATTTGGCGCAGTGCTTCAGTTGCCTGGGGCTGATGTTGATACCGTCCAGCCTTGGGCAGGCGGGAAAGCGCTCGGCCAGATACTTGAGACCGAAGCCCCAGCCGCAGCCGACATCGAGGATCCGCTTGACCGATCTAAAGTCGCCGCGATCGTACCCCGCCAGCTTCATCTGCCGGTCGAAATAGCGCAGTCCCGACTCGTCGGGAGAGATTGGCGGCCGTGAGCGCGGGTCGTCGTAGACGCCAAACTGAAACATCAGGCGATCGCCGATGGCCTTGCGCCAGTCTTCGGGGCTGTCACGATAGGTGTACACAACCTTTTCCTGGTAGCTGTCGACGCTGGCCCCTTGAATGACCTGATAGGGCCGGTGAATTTTATGGGCGATAGCAGGCTGTTTCGCTTGCGTGCTCATTAGTCTCTCCTTGTGAATATTCACTTCATGCTCGTGCCCGCAACGAAACGTCGATCGTTGCGCCGCGGTTGTTGGAAAACCCTATGTCATGCGTGCTTAAAAACGCCTCTATCGAGCGGGTGATTCCGGGCGCATCGAGCCCGCACCTACTCAGCAATCTCTCGGGGGCTCCGTGCTCGATGAAGTGATCGCTGAAGCCCAATTGCAGCACCGGCGGCGAGTGACCGATTGTCGCCAACTGTTCGAGACACGCCGAGCCGGCGCCCCCCATCACGCACCCTTCCTCGATGGTCACCAACAGGTCATGGTCCCGGGCCAATTGCTCAACGAGGGCGCCATCGAGGGGTTTGATGAAGCGCATGTTGGCGACGGTGGCGTCGAACGCTTCGGCGGCTTCAAGGGCCGGCAGCAGCATCGAACCGAACGCCAGGAGGGCAATGCGGATACCGGCGTGTTGTGTCGAGGTTCGGCGGATTTCACCTTTGCCCACCGGCAGGGCATGCAGCTCCTGCGACGCAACAATGCCGTTACCCGATCCGCGTGGGTAACGCACGGCACTCGGACCTTTTTGGAGGAGGGCGGTGTGCAACATCTGTCGGCATTCGTTTTCATCCGCCGGAGCCATGACGGTCAGGTTCGGTATGCAGCGTAGATAGGCGATGTCGAAGGCACCCATGTGAGTGGCGCCGTCGGCGCCGACGATACCGGCCCGGTCGATGGCGAATACCACGGGCAGATTCTGGATCGCGATATCGTGAATCAGCTGGTCGTAAGCCCGTTGCAGGAAGGTCGAGTAGATCGCCACCACCGGTTTCAAACCGTCGGCCGCCAGGCCCGCCGCGAAGGTCAGTGCGTGTTGTTCGGCAATTCCGACATCGAAATAACGCTCAGGGAAGCGTCGTTCGAACTCCACCAAACCTGAACCTTCGCGCATCGCCGGGGTGATGGTCACGACCCTTGGGTCAATGTCGGCTTCATCGCATAACCAGTCGCCGAATACCTGGGTGTACGTGGGCTTGCCGGCCCCCGCTGGATCGATACCGTGTGCCGGGTCGAATTTTCCTGGCCCGTGATACAGCACAGGATTCGCCGCCGCCGGTGTATAGCCATGACCTTTTTCCGTGACAATGTGCAGCAGTTGCGGGCCGCGCAGTTTTTTCAGGGCGTGCAGGGCAGGGAGCAATTCGTCGAGGTTATGACCGTCGATGGGGCCGGTGTAGTTGAAGCCCAAGGCTTTAAAAAAAGTCGCATCGGTTCCTGACCCTTTCATCTGCTTCAGTTTCCCGAAGTACTCGCGCAAGGCACCGACCGGCGGCGAGATCGACATGTCGTTGTCGTTGAGGATCACCAACAACGGCAAGTCCTTGTGCAAACCGGCGTTGTTCATCGCCTCGTACGCCATGCCGCCGGTTATCGCGCCGTCGCCGATCACCGCAATGCAATGGCGAGGTTGTGCCTGATTGCGCGCAGCCAGCGCCATGCCCAACGTCGCCGAGATGGAGGTGCTGGAATGCGCCGTGCCGAAGGTGTCGAACGGCGATTCGCAACGCCTTGGGAACCCGGAGATTCCACCGAGTTGACGAATGCTCGCCATCGCTTCACGTCGGCCGGTGAGGATTTTGTGGGCGTAGGCCTGGTGGCCGACATCCCACACGACTCTGTCGTTGGGAGTATCGAACATGTAATGCAACGCGATACTCAATTCCACGGTGCCGAGGTTGGCCGCGAGGTGCCCGCCGGTTTTCGCCACGCTATGCAGAATGAACGCTCGTAGTTCGTCCGCGAGAGGGCGCAGTGCCGCAACATGCAGTGCTCGCAAATCAATGGGGCTGTCGATGGTCTTGAGTAATTCGAACATGCTCGATTCCTTTCCTTGAACGTTGTTCCGGTGCGCTCGCTGAAGAGGCATTCAGTGCAAGCGCTTGATGACCAGATCGACTTCATGCAGGCGCGCCGGGGTTTCATCACGGGCCGGCAACGTATGCTCCAACGTCAGCGCTGTGCTGTGCAGCACCTCCTGTTTCCAGGCTTCGAACGTCTGGGGCGCAGGTGTCTGGTCAATGTTCGGCAATAGCATTGCCGAAGCCATCCGGCGGCTGTTGCTCATGGCGTGTCTCTTGTGATCAGGAGTAGGGAACGGCCTGACGGCTGATTTCTGCGAGCTCTTTCCAGGCACTTATCCCGGCAGGTCCGGTGGTCTGGAGTATTCGACGGAACCAGAAGGTGAAGCTCTCGGGGCCAGCGGTAATGCGCTCGCAGATTTGCGAAAGCTTCAGCCATTGCCAGGCATGGGCTTCCTCGGGGTTGGCGACGGGATCACCATCGCTGATACCGACGAATACGTGGTCGAACTCGTACTCGATAAGCTGGTTTGAAACCTGTTCGCGGTAGAGCAGGGTGGAGACTTTGCGCAGCGAGCAGGTCATGCCCATTTCTTCCTGCAAACGGCGTTTTGCCGCCGCCAGCGTCCGTTCGCCAGGCCTGGGATGGCCGCAACAGGTATTGGTCCACAGACCTTGAGAATGGTATTTGCCGAAGGCGCGTTGCTGCAGCAAGAGACGACCGGCCTGATCGAAAATGAAGATCGAAAACGCGCGGTGCAGAAGGCCTTGTTGGTGGGCCTGTAGTTTGGGCGCAAAGCCCTTTTTGCGATCGTGCTGGTCGACCAGAATCAGTAATTCTTCCATAGCAAGACTCCACTATTGTGTCTTCGCTACTGGGCGTTACGGCTGACCAGACTATCTAGAGAAATTCAGACGGTGTTCATGTTGAGTTCGAATCTAGTTGGCGGTTTTGTGTGCGGCAAGTTTTTTTAAGAAAACCTAACAGAAATATCAGGGTGAATCGGAAGTGTTACAGCGCCTATGTGTTCTCGGTTCTACCGGGTCTATTGGTGACGGTCCCTTAGATGTAGTCGCACGTAATTCGGACGCCTTTGTTGTGTATGCATCAAGTGCGCACCGCAATATGAGAAAGTTGTTCCAGCAATGCTCAAAGCCGGATCTTGCCGGTGTCGGCACTGGTCGGTTCTGGGTGGCGATTGCCGCCGGCGCCGTGGTGTTGGGTTCGGCGGTGCAGAGTTATCGCCATTTGAAATAGCCCGGTGCAATGCAATTCAAAATGTGTGTGCGGGCTTGCTCGCGAAGGCGGTCTGGCAGATGACATTGATGTTGAAGGTGATGGCCTCTTCGCGAGCAAGCCCGCTCCCACAGGGGTAATGTGTCGGGCACAAGTAACCGGGGCAATGCAGGGCTGGCTCCCATTACCAGCCTCGTCCCGAATTCACCCAGAAATTCACCGACAACGAAGTCGACACCGATTCCACCTGATGGAACCAGCCTTCGGGTAGAAACAGCAGGTCGCCGGCCTCCAGGGTCACCCGTAGAAACGTGACGTCTTGCGCGCCGGGGAAGCGCTGGTAATCCGGCGCATCCGGGTTGAAATCACAACCATCGAGCCCACCCTGGGGGGCCGTCGACCAAGTGCCGAGGGCTTCGCGGTGATGAGGCGCGGCGAGGGTGAAGGTTTTCTGGCCCCAGACTTGTGCGAACAGGTTGTCGGTGTCATCGCGATGCAGCGGTGTCAGCGTGCCTTTGGGGCCGATCCAGATGCGTGGCGGGATGAACAACGCTTGATCGAAATAGGGTGGGTACTTGATCTGCTCCATCAATTGCGCAGGCAGGATATTGTTGCCCATGTACGCCGGTGGTTCGCCATCGGCGCTTTTGACCGCCGGGCTGTCCAGCGAGGCGATGAACGCGGCCATGGAGGTGGAGCGGAAATCCCGTTCCGTGGAGAAGGTTTTCTTCACGTAATCGCCGTGTCGGGTGATGCCTTGCAGTTCGGCGAAGTGCACCAGCGATTCTTCACGGCTGAGCTTGAACAGGGGCCAGTCTTGCAAGGCATCGCTGATCACCAGAGGAATGCCGTGAGGCAAATAGCGAGTCTCGAATTCCAATACCGACAGCTCGCTGCGTGGCCGGCGCTCCACCGAAATATTGAGTCGGCAGGCTCGCGGAGATCTTTTCACTGAAACGCGGTGGGGTCGGGTAGCGTTTGTTCATGTCGACCTTTTCCACCACACCGCCCCCATGGCGCGCGTGATCGATGATCTGCGGCAGCATCGTCGCCAGGCCCATGTTGCCGCCGATTTTCAAGCGGCCGCTGGCGAACAGCTCCTCGACGTTGGCCATACCGCCCATGATCCCGAGAAAGTCCTTTTCCGCGACTTCGATGGTCACGTCGGGGCTGGCATGTCGACCGGCTTCGGTGCGGCTGCTGGCCTTGACCTCGGACCAGTACGCCTGATGCGGGCCGAACACGAATTGAAAAACCCCTTCGATGCCGACGGCACCGGCATTGGCGAACAGTTTGCCCAGGATGGTCTGCAGGTCCACGGCGATGCCCCTTGTTGGTTTTGGTCTGAGCTGGTTTTATCTGAACAAGGGACGATAACCTGCAGCGGAAATTTAACCGGCGCTGACTAATTTGCGCCGCGTCTGGACCGTCCTTCCTTACAGATGACTTTTTGAGGTGAACGTGGTGACCAAGCTGACCTTGCTGTGCCTGCCGTACTCTGGCGCCAGTGCCATGGTCTACAGCCGCTGGCGGCGCAAGTTGCCGGAGTGGCTGCAGTTGCAGCCGGTAGAACTGCCGGGGCGTGGTGCACGGTTCGGCGAACCGCTGCACACCGACATGCGCGCGCTGGCGATGCAATTGGCCAGGGAGCTGCGTTCGACGCTCAAGGCGCCCTACGCCTTGTTTGGTCATAGCCTGGGCGCCTTGCTGGCATGCGAGATGGCCCACGCCTTTCGTGCGCTGGGCTGCCCGGAACCGGTGGCCCTGTTTGCCTCGGGAACGGCGGCACCCACGATGCGCGCTGACTACGACCGCGGCTTTGCCGAGCCGAAAACCGATGCGCAGTTGATCGAGCAGCTACGAACGCTCAATGGCACCAGCGAAGAGGTGCTGGCCAATGAAGAACTGATGAGCCTGACACTGCCGATTCTGCGCGCGGACTTTCTGCTGTGCGGACGTTTTCAGCCGGTGCAGCGGCCATTGCTCAAGTGCCCGGTGCACGTGCTGGGTGGCAAGGCCGACAAGGCCACCACCGAGCAGTTGATCGGCTGGAGCAAGGAAACCCATGGCAGCTTTTCGGTGGACATGCTGGCCGGCGGGCACTTCTTCATTCATGAGCACGAAGCCAAGGTGCTACGGGTGATCAAGGATCAGTTGGAGGTTCATCATCGGCGGGGTGCCATGGTTGCCATGGCCTGAGTATCCACCCGGTTTCACCCTGTGGGAGCGAGCCTGCTCGCGATAGCGGTCTGACATTCAACCAATGCCGCCTGTCATGGCCCCATCGCGAGCAGGCTCGCTCCCACATTGATTTGCGACCTCCTTGTTTTCCCCGCGTTACCTCCTTTCTGATACTTGTTCTCAAACGCTAATTTTTCCGGTCTGCATTCGTTTTATAGGGACGACGTGCCTTTGTGCTTCCTGCCTACTGATCCGGATGCTAAGAAATGAATGCTGAAGACTCCTTGAAACTTGCTCGCCGGTTTATCGGGTTGCCCCTGGAAAAGCGCCAGATGTTCCTTGCGGCCTTGCACAAGGAGGGCGTGGACTTTGCCCGTTTTCCGATTCCGCAAGGGGTCGAGGCCGAGGATCGGCAGGCGCTGTCTTACGCTCAGCAGCGCATGTGGTTTCTCTGGCAACTGGACCCGCACAGTGGCGCCTATAACTTGCCGGGCGCGGTGCGCCTGACCGGGCGGTTGAACCTGCCGGCCCTGGAGCAGGCGTTCGCCAGCCTGGTGGCGCGTCATGAAACCTTGCGCACGGTGTTCCAGCGCCAGGCGGACGAGACTCTGCTACAAGTGCCGGCCAGTGCGCCGCTGGTGATCGAACAGGTCGATTTCAGCGCATTGCCGGCCCTTGAGCGCGAGCAGGCTGTGGCCGAGGCTGCCCAGCAGCAATCGCTGCTGCCGTTCGACCTTGCCGTCGGGCCGCTGCTGCGGGTCAAGCTGCTCAAGCTCGCCGAGCGGGAGCACGTGCTGCTGCTGACCCTGCACCACATCGTTTCCGATGGCTGGTCGATGAACGTGTTGATCGACGAGTTCATCCGCTGCTACGACGCCCATGATGCAGGCGCGCAACTGCAGCTCGCGCCGCTGCCGATTCAGTACAGCGACTATGCCTTGTGGCAACGCCGCTGGCTGGAAGCCGGCGAGCAGGCGCGGCAACTGGAATACTGGCAAGCCCAATTGGGCTGTGATCATCCGGTGCTGGAACTGCCCACCGATCACCCGCGCCCGGCGATGCCCAGCTATCGTGGCACGCGTTATGAGTTCGGGGTCGATGGCCAACTGGCCGAGCAACTGCGAGCCACCGCGCAGAAACACAACATCACCTTATTCATGCTGTTGCTCGGCGCGTTCAACGCGTTGCTGCATCGTTACACCGGGCAGACCGACATCCGCGTCGGCGTGCCGATCGCCAACCGCAATCGCGGTGAAATCGAAGGCCTGATCGGTTTCTTCGTCAACACCCAAGTGCTGCGCACCCGGCTCGACGGCCAGACTCGCGTGGCCGATTTGCTCAGTGACATCAAGGAAACCGCCCTCGGCGCCCAGGCCCATCAAGATTTGCCATTCGAGCGGCTGGTGGAAGCGTTGAAGCTGGAACGCAGCCTCAGCCACACGCCGCTGTTCCAGGTGATGTACAACCATCAGCCGCAGGTGGCGGACATTTCCACGGTGACTACCGCGTCGGGCCTGGAACTGGGCGTGATCGAATGGGAAGGGCGCACCACCCAGTTCGACCTGACCCTGGATACCTATGAAAAGGCCGGCACACTGCACGCCGCGCTGACCTACGCCAACGACCTGTTCGACGCTACGACCATCACCCGCATGGCACGGCACTGGACCCACCTGTTGCGCGGCATGGTCAACGACAGCCAGCAGCGCATCAGCGATTTGCCGTTGCTTGAAGCCGCGGAGTATCAGCGCATCGTTCACGACTGGAACCGCGCTGACCAAGGGTTCGCCGATGATCTGTGCATCCATGAGCTGATCGCCAGGCAAGTCGCGGCCATGCCGGACGCGCTGGCGGTGACCTTCGCGGCAAAACAACTGACCTACGCCGAACTCGACGCTCAGGCCAACCGTCTGGCGCATAAGCTGATCGAGTCGGGCGTGGGCCCGGAAGTGCGGGTCGGCGTGGCGATGCAGCGTACTGACAGTCTGCTGGTGGCGTTGCTGGCGGTGCTCAAGGCCGGTGGCGCCTATGTGCCGCTGGACCCGGATTACCCGGCCGAACGCGTGGCCTACATGCTCGAAGACAGTCGCGCCCTGGTACTGCTGACCGAGCAGGCTGTTGCGGCAACATTGAACGTGGCGGCGGGCACTCAAGTGCTGCTGATGGACGCCGCCGAGCCGTGGCTGGCCGCTTACCCGAGCAGCGCGCCGGTGACTCGCGTCGCGCCGGATAATCTGGCTTACGTGATCTACACCTCCGGTTCCACCGGCAAACCCAAAGGCGTGGCCATCGCCCATCGCAACGTGCTGGCGCTGATCGACTGGTCGCAGTCGGTCTATAGCCGCGACGATATTCAGGGGGTACTGGCCTCGACGTCGGTGTGTTTCGACCTGTCGGTGTGGGAGCTGTTTGTCACCTTGGCCAATGGCGGCTCAGTGATCATCGCACGCAACGCCCTGGAGTTGCCGCAATTGCTGGCTCGTGATCAGGTGCGCCTGATCAACACCGTGCCATCGGCGATCAATGCCTTGCAGCGCGACGGACAGATTCCGCCGAGTGTGCGCATCATCAACCTCGCCGGTGAGCCGCTGAAGCAGAGCCTGGTGGATGCGTTGTATCAGCAGCCGACCCTCGAGCACGTCTACGACCTCTACGGTCCATCGGAAGACACCACCTATTCCACCTGGACTCGGCGCGAAGCCGGCGGCACCGCCAACATTGGCCGGCCACTCAAACACACCGCCAGTTATTTGCTGGACGCCGATCTGCAACCGGTGCCCCAAGGTGTATCGGCCGAGCTGTACCTGGCCGGCGCCGGCATCACCCGAGGTTACCTGGCGCGGCCGGGCATGACCGCCGAGAAGTACGTGCCGAACCCGTTCGCCAGCAACGGCGAGCGCCTGTATCGCACGGGCGATTTGACCCGTTATCAGGTCGACGGTGCATTGCAATACGTCGGTCGCATCGACCACCAGGTCAAGGTTCGGGGATTTCGTATCGAACTCGGTGAAATCGAAGCGCGGCTGTTGCAGCAGGACGCGGTGCGCGAACTGGCAGTGCTGGCTCAGGACGGCGCCAGCGGTCAGCAATTGGTCGCCTACATCGTGCCGACCGATGCAGGCGTGTTGACGGGCAATGCCGATGCTCAAGCGAGCCTGCGTGAAACCCTGAAAGCCGCCCTGCGCCAACATTTGCCGGATTACATGGTGCCGGCTTATCTGCTGTTTCTCGAGCAACTGCCGTTGACGCCCAACGGCAAACTCGACCGTAAAGCCTTGCCTGCGGTCGACGGCACTCAGCAGCAACGCGAACACGTGGCGCCACGCTCGGCGCTGGAAAAGTCCCTGGCAGCGATCTGGCAGGACGTTCTGGCCATCGACAACGTCGGTCTGGAAGACAACTTCTTCGAACTGGGCGGCGATTCCATTGTGTCGATGCAGGTGGTCAGCCGCGCGCGTCAGGCGGGCATCGTGTTGAGTCCCAAGGACCTGTTCCAGCACCAGACCATTCGCAGCCTGGCGCAAGTGGCCCGCTGCGGTGAACAGAACCTGATCGATCAAGGTCCGGCCGTTGGCGCGGTGGCCCTGACGCCGGTGCAGCACTGGTTCTTCGAGCAAGCCATTGCGCAGCGTCACCACTGGAACCAGTCGCTGTTGCTGGTCCCACGCGAAACGCTGGAGGCCGGGACGCTGGATCAAGCGTTGGCGCAGTTGCTCAAGCATCACGACGGTTTGCGTCTGCGATATGAAATGACTGATACCGGTTGGCAGCAAGCCTATGGCGCGGTGTCCAGCGAGTCGGTGTTGTGGCAACGCTCGGCGCAATCGACCGAAGAACTGAATGCCTTGTGCGACGAAGCCCAGCGCAGTCTTGATCTGAGTCACGGCCCATTGCTGCGAGCGCTGTTGGTGGACATGGCCGACGGCACGCAACGGCTGCTGTTGGCTATTCATCACCTGGTGGTGGACGGGGTTTCGTGGCGGGTGTTGCTGGAGGATCTTCAGCAGTTCTACAGTCAGGTGCGCGACGGCTCGACGCTGATCGCTGCGGCGAAAACCAGTTCCTATCAACGCTGGGTCGCGCGTCTGCAAAGCCACCTGCCAACGTTGCGCAACAGTGCCGATTATTGGCAGACCCAACTGCGCGATGCAGCGCAAAACGACTTACCGTGCGACCGCCCTGACGGTGCACTGCAAAACCGTTTCGAGCAGAAAGTCGAATTCACCTTCGACGCCGAGCGAACCCGCAAACTGCTGCAACAGGCACCGGCGGCGTATCGCACCCAAGTCAATGATCTGCTGCTGACCGCGCTGGCGCGGGCCGTGTGCCGCTGGACCGGGCAGGGCAGCACGCTGATCCAGCTCGAGGGGCATGGCCGCGAAGACCTGTTCGACGACATCGATTTGACCCGCACCGTCGGCTGGTTCACCAGCCTGTTTCCGGTCAACCTGACCCCGGCCGGCGATCTCGGCGCATCGATCAAAACGGTCAAGGAGCAACTGCGCGCGGTACCGGACAAAGGTCTGGGCTACGGTGTGCTGCGCTACCTGGCCGATCCGCAAATTGGCGCCGCACTGGCAGCCCTGCCGCAGCCGCGCATCACCTTCAACTACCTGGGGCAGTTCGACCGCCAGTTCGACGAGGCGGCGCTGTTTGTGCCGTCCAGCGAAGGCAGTGGAGCGGCCCAGGATCCGTCGGCGCCGTTGGCCAACTGGCTAACGGTCGAAGGTCAGGTGTACGGCGGTGAGCTGTCGATGAGCTGGGGCTTCAGCCGTGAGATGTTCGACACCGCGACCATCCAGCAGCTGGTTGATCAATACGCTGTCGAACTCAATGCGTTGATCGAACATTGCTGCACCCTCGAAACCCCACAGGCTACGCCGTCGGATTTCCCGCTGGCGCGCATCACCCAGGCACAACTCGATGCACTGCCGGTAGCCGCCGGGCAACTCGACGACCTCTACCCGTTGTCGCCGATGCAGCAGGGGCTGTTGTTCCACACCCTTTACGAGCAGGCGGCGGGCGAGTACATCAATCAGTTGCGGGTGGACGTGCAGGGCATCGACCCCGAGCGTTTCTGCGCGGCCTGGCAGGCCACTGTCGATGCACAGGACATCCTGCGCACAGGTTTTGTCTGGCAGGGTGAACTGGAACAACCGGTTCAGATCGTCCACAAACAGGTTCAGTTGCCGTTTACCGTGCTGGACTGGCGTGAGCGTGGCGATCAGGTTCAGGCCTTGCGTGAACGGGCCGATGCCGAACGCCAACAAGGGTTCGACCTGAGCCTGGCACCGTTGCTGCGACTGGTACTGGTGCAAACCGCCGCCGATAGTTGGCACCTGATTTACACCCATCACCACATCCTGATGGACGGCTGGAGCAATTCGCAGTTGCTCGGCGAAGTCTTGCAGCGTTACAGCGGTCGCGCGCCGATAGCCACCGGCGGGCGCTATCGCGATTACATCGGTTGGTTGCAACGTCAGGACGCGCAATCGAGCCAGGATTTCTGGAGCGAGCCGCTGGCCTCCTTGCAAGAGCCGACCCGGCTGGCCCTGGTGGTGTCCGGCAATGAAACCCTGAGCGGGCACGGCGATCACTTCCAGACCCTGGAAGTCAGTCGCACCCAAAGCCTTGAAGCCTTTGCCCGGCAACAGAAGGTCACCCTCAACACCTTGGTGCAAGCCGCGTGGCTGCTGTTGCTGCAACGCTACACCGGTCACGAAAGCGTGGCCTTCGGTGCCACGGTGGCTGGGCGTCCGGCAGACTTGCCCGGCATCGAGCAACAGGTCGGGCTGTTTATCAACACCTTGCCGGTGATCGGCGCGCCGCGTCCGGATCAGAGCGTTGGCCACTGGTTGCAAACCGTACAGGCGCAAAACCTCAACTTGCGCGAGTTTGAACACACACCGCTGGCGGACATCCAACGCTGGGCCGGGCAGGGTGGCGAAGCGTTGTTCGACAATATTCTGGTGTTCGAGAACTACCCGATTGCGCAGGCGCTGCAACAGGGCGCGGAGCAAGGTGTGGTGTTCGGAGAAGTCGCCAACCTTGAACAAACCCATTATCCGTTGAGCGTCGCCGTGACGCTGGGCCAGACCCTGGCGCTGCATTACAGCTTCGACCGGGCGCATTTCTCCATGCCGGTGATCGAGCGCATCAGTGCGCACCTGCTGCAACTGCTGGAGCAGTTCGCCGAGTCGGCCGAACGCAACCTCGGCGAAATCGCCCTGGCCAGCGCCGCCGAACTCGCGCAGCAACAGGCCAGTAACCAGCCGCAACCGTACCCGGTGAATGTCGCTGTTCACCAACGCATCGCCGAGCTCGCCGCCCAGCGCCCGGAGCGCACGGCGGTGATCTTCGCCGGTCAGCGTTTCAGTTATGGCGATATCGACCGACGCGCCAATCAGTTGGCCCACGCCCTGATCGCGCTGGGTGTCGGCCCGGAAAGCCGGGTCGGCGTGGCCTTGCCGCGCAGCGAAGGGGTGATCGTCGCGTTGCTGGCGGTGCTCAAGGCCGGCGGTGCCTACGTGCCGCTGGACACCAGCTATCCCCGTGAACGCCTGGCCTATCTGATTGAGGATTCGGGGCTGGCATTGTTGCTGACCGACTCTGCTGTTTCTGCGCAGTTGCCGGTGGATGATTCGGTCCCGGTGCTGGAGCTCGACCGCCTCGATCTGCGCAGCCAATCCCTCAATGCGCCTAAGGTGCAGCTCGATCCGCAGAACCTCGCTTACGTCATCTACACCTCCGGTTCCACCGGTAATCCCAAAGGCGTGAGCGTTGCCCATGGCCCGCTGGCGATGCACTGCCAGGCCATCGGCGAGCGCTATGAAATGCGTGACAGCGACTGCGAATTCCACTTCATGTCCTTCGCGTTCGACGGCGCCCACGAGCGTTGGCTGACCAGCCTGACCCACGGCGCCTCGCTGCTGATTCGCGACGACAGCCTCTGGACCCCGGAGCAGACTTACAACGCCATGCGCGAACACGGCGTGACGGTGGTGGCGTTCCCGCCGGTCTACCTGCAACAACTGGCCGAGCATGCCGAACGTGAAGGCAACCCGCCGAAGGTGCGGATCTACTGCTTCGGCGGCGATGCCGTGCCCAACGCCAGTTTCGAGCGGGTCAAGCGCGCGCTCGATCCGGACTACATCATCAACGGCTACGGCCCGACCGAAACCGTGGTCACGCCGTTGATCTGGAAGGCTGGGCGCGAGGTGCCGTGCGGTGCGGCCTATGCGCCGATCGGCAGCCGTATTGGTGATCGCAGCGCTTACGTGCTGGACGCCGACCTGAACCTGCTGCCTCAAGGTATGGCCGGTGAATTGTACTTGGGCGGCACGGGCCTGGCCCGGGGTTACCTGAACCGTCCGGGGCTGACGGCGGAACGCTTTGTCGCCGATCCGTTCAGCGCTGTCGGTGGCCTGCTGTACCGCACCGGTGACCTGGTGCGTCAGCGTGCCGATGGCACGTTCGATTACCTGGATCGCATCGACAATCAGGTGAAAATTCGCGGTTTCCGCATCGAGCTGGGAGAAATCGAAGCGCGCCTGCAAACCCTCGAAGGTGTACGCGACGCCGTGGTGGTTGCCCAGGAAGGCACCGCCGGCAGCGGCAAGCGCCTCGTGGCTTATGTGGTGGCCGACGCGCTCAATGCCGATCGCAGCGATTTTGCCGAAAGCCTGCGCGAACAACTTAAAGCCGCGTTGCCGGCGCACATGGTCCCGGCCTATTTGCTGCTGCTTGAGCGCCTGCCGCTGACCCCCAACGGCAAACTCGACCGCAAGAACCTGCCCAAACCGGACGTCAGTCAATTGCAGCAAGCCTACGTGGCGCCGCAAAGCGCACTGGAGCAGCAACTGGCGTCGATCTGGCAGGACGTGCTGAAACTCGATCAGGTCGGTTTGAGCGACAACTTCTTCGAACTGGGCGGCGATTCGATCATCTCGATTCAAGTGGTCAGCCGCGCCCGTCAGGCCGGTATCCGCTTCACCCCCAAAGACTTGTTCCAGCACCAGACCATTCAAGCACTGGCCACGGTGGCGCGGCTTGGCGAACAGGCCCAGGTCATCGACCAAGGGCCGGTGACGGGCGAACTGGCGTTGTTGCCGGTGCAACAGGTGTTCTTCACGCAGGCCATCCCCGAGCGCCAGCACTGGAACCAGGCGGTGATGCTCAAGCCGACGCAAACCTTGAATGCCAACGTGCTGGAGCTGGCTTTGGGTGCACTGGTTGCGCACCACGATGGTTTGCGCTTGAGCTTCGTCGAACAGGCTGAGGGTTGGCAGGCGCAGTACCGCCCGCTGGACAGCCAGACCGATGCGATGGTCTGGGTGGTCGATGTCCCCGACGCCACGGCACTGGAAGCGGTGGCCAACGAAGCGCAACGCAGCCTGAACCTGCAAGACGGGCCACTGATGCGTGCGGTGCTGGCGAACCTCGATGACGGCAGTCAGCGACTGTTGCTGGCGATCCACCATTTGGTGGTGGACGGCGTGTCGTGGCGGATTCTGTTCGACGATCTGCAAACCGCCTACCGTCAACTGTTGACCGGCGAAACCCTGCAATTGCCAGCCAAAACCAGCGCCGCCAAGGTCTGGGCCGAGCATCTGCAAACCTACGCCCGCAGTGCTGAACTGCGCAGCGAACTGGCCTGGTGGCAACAGCAATTGCAGGGCGCCGACGTGGCGTTGCCGGCGGATAATCCCCAGGGCGGGCAACAGAACCGGCACGCATTGACGGTGCGCACGCAACTGAACAAGGAACTGACCCGGCAATTGCTGCAAGACGCCCCGGCGGCCTATCGCACCCAGGTCAACGATTTACTGCTGACCGCACTGGCCCGCGTCATGGTGCGCTGGACCGGCGCCGACAGCACATTGATCCAGCTCGAAGGTCATGGCCGTGAAGAGCTGTTCGATGGAGTTGACCTGACCCGCACGGTCGGCTGGTTCACCAGCTTGTACCCGGCGAAACTGACGCCGGTCGCTGACCTTGGCGGCTCGCTGAAACAGATCAAGGAACAGCTGCGGGCGATCCCGAACAGGGGCATCGGTTTTGGTGCGCTGGCCCATCTGGGTGACGAGGCTGCACGTAAAACTCTCAGCCAATTGCCGGTACCGTGCCTGACCTTCAACTACCTGGGCCAGTTTGACGGCAGCTTCGCCGAAGCTGACGGCGCGTTGTTCGTGCCGTCCAGCGAAGCGGCTGGCGATGAGCTGGATGCCAACGCACCATTGGCTAACCAACTGGCCCTCAACGGTCAGGTGTATGGCGGCGAACTGAACCTGGGCTGGACCTTCAGCCGTGAAATGTTCAATGAGGCGACCATCCAGGGTTTGGCCGATGATTACGCACTGGAGCTGCAAGCACTGATCGCCCATTGCTGCCAGACCGGAAATCACGGCGTCACCCCGTCGGACTTCCCGCTGGCGCGCTTGAGCCAGGCACAACTGGACGGCTTGCCGCTGGCGGCGCAGTCGATCGAAGACCTGTACCCGCTGTCGCCGATGCAGCAGGGCATGTTGTTCCATGCCGTGTACGAAGAAACCACCGGCGATTACATCAACCAGATACGCCTGGACGTTGAAGGGCTCGACCCCGAGCGTTTCCATCAGGCCTGGCAAGCGGCGGTGGATGCCCACGACATTCTGCGTACACGATTTGTCTGGCAGGGCGAACTGGAAAGCCCGGTGCAGGTGGTCAGCAAACACACGCAGATGCCTTACAGCCTGCATGATTTGCGCATCCATCCGCAGCGCGATCAGGCCTTGCGGACGCTCGCCGACACTGAGCGCCAAAACCTGAACCTGAGCGCGTCGACCTTGTTGCGGCTGGTGATTGCACGCATCGACGACAACCGTCATCACCTGATCTACACCAACCATCACATCCTGATGGATGGCTGGAGCAACTCGCAGTTGCTTGGCGAAGTGCTGCAGCGTTACAGCGGTCAATTCAATGCCGCTCACAGTGGGCGTTATCGCGATTACATCGCCTGGCTGCAATGCCAGGACACGGCGGCCAGTGAAGCGTTCTGGACCCCGGCGCTGCACGCACTCGATGAGCCGACGCGCCTGGCCCAGACCGTCGCGAAACCATCGGCGGCTGATAACGTCCAGGGTTATGGCGATCATTTACAGGTGCTGGATGCCGATCAAACCCTGCGTCTGGGTGAATTTGCCCGGGCTTCGAAAGTCACCGTCAACACCCTGGTGCAGGCGGCCTGGTTGCTGCTGTTGCAACGCTACACCGGTAAAAATACCGTGGCCTTCGGCGCGACGGTTGCCGGTCGTCCGGCCGACTTGCCGGGTGTCGAGCAACAGATCGGTTTGTTCATCAACACCTTGCCGGTGATCGCAAGCCCACGGGCCGAGCAATCGCTCAATAGTTGGCTGCAAGCGGTGCAAGCGCAAAACCTGGCTTTGCGCGAGTTCGAACACACTGCGCTGTTCGATATTCAGCGCTGGGCCGGGCAGGGCGGTGAAGCGCTGTTCGACAACATTCTGGTGTTCGAAAACTACCCGATTTCCCAGGCGCTGGAGCAGGGCGCGCCGCAAGGGCTGCGCTTTGGTCCGGTGGCAAGTCTGGAGCAGACCAACTATCCGTTGACCCTGCTGGTGAGCCTCGACACTCAATTGTCAGTGCACATGAGCTATCAGCGCGCCAGTTTTGCATCGGCGACTGTGGCGCAATTGGCGGCTCATCTGCAGCACCTGTTGAGCCAAATGATCGACGCCGGTGAACGCTGCCTCGGCGAGCTGGTGCTGCTGGATGAAACCGAGCAGCAGCAAGTCTTGCTGGACTGGAACCGTGCTGACGAAGGTTTCGCCCAGGACCTGTGCATTCACCAGTTGATCGACCGCCAAGTCGCCGCTCAACCGGATGCGCTGGCGGTGACCTTCGCCAGCCAACAGCTGACTTACGCCGAACTCGACAGCCGCGCCAACCAACTCGCCCACAAGCTGATCGAATTGGGCGTGGGCCCGGAAGTGCGGGTCGGCGTGGCGATGCAGCGTTCCGACAGCCTGTTGGTAGCGCTGCTCGCGGTGCTCAAGGCCGGCGGTGCCTACGTGCCATTGGACCCGGATTACCCGGTCGACCGCGTGGCCTACATGCTCGAAGACAGTCGCGCCCTGGTGCTGCTGACCGAGCAGGTTGTTGCGGCAACATTGAACGTGGCGGCGCAAACCCAAGTGCTGCTGATGGACCGGATCGAGCCGCAACTGGCGGATTATCCGCGCAGTGCCCCGATCACCCGTGTCACCCCGGATAACCTGGCTTATGTGATCTACACCTCCGGTTCCACCGGCAAACCCAAAGGCGTGGCCATCGCCCATCGCAATGTGCTGGCGCTGATTGACTGGTCGCAATCGGTGTACAGCCGCGACGACATTCAGGGGGTGCTGGCCTCGACCTCGGTGTGCTTCGATCTGTCGGTGTGGGAGTTGTTTGTCACCCTGGCCAACGGCGGTTCGCTGATCATCGCCCGCAATGCCATGGAGTTGCCGCAATTGCCGGCCCGGGATCAGGTGCGCCTGATCAACAGCGTGCCGTCGGCGATCAATGCCTTGCAGAGCGCCGGGCAGATTCCGCCGGGCGTGCGCATCATCAACCTGGCTGGTGAGCCGTTGAAGCAGTCGCTGGTCGATGCGCTTTATGGGCAACCGACCGTTGCGCATGTCTACGATCTCTACGGCCCGTCGGAAGACACCACCTATTCCACCTGGACCCGTCGCGAGGCCGGTGGCATGGCGAACATTGGCCGGCCGCTCAAGCACACCGCCAGTTACTTGCTGGATACGGACCTGCAACCGGTGCCTTTGGGCGTGTCCGCCGAGCTGTACCTGGCCGGTGCCGGCATCACCCGTGGTTACCTGGGCCGGCCGGGCATGACCGCCGAGAAGTACGTGCCGAACCCGTTCGCCAGCAATGGCGAGCGCCTGTACCGCACCGGCGATTTGACCCGTTATCAGGCCGATGGCGTGCTCGAGTACCGAGGGCGGATCGACCATCAAGTGAAGATCCGCGGTTTCCGCATCGAACTGGGTGAAATCGAAGCGCGCCTGCTGGAGCAACCAGCGGTCCGCGAAGTGACGGTGTTGGCGCAGGAAGCCTTGGGCAGTCAGCAACTGGTGGCTTACGTGGTCGCGCCGCAACTGGACCTCACTGCCGCCGACGATCAGCAGTCTCTGCGCGATGAACTCAAGGCGCGACTCAGGGAATCCCTGCCGGAATTCATGGTCCCAGCGCACCTGTTGTTCCTCGCCAGCCTGCCGCTGACCCCCAACGGCAAACTCGACCGCAAGGCGTTGCCGACGGTGGAGACCAACCAGTTGCAGGTGCGTTATGTCGCCCCGCAGAGCAAGCGCGAGCAGCAGGTCGCAGCGATCTGGCAGCACGTACTGCAAATCGAGCGGGTCGGTTTGCTGGATAACTTTTTCGAACTGGGCGGCCACTCGTTGCTGGCCGTCAATGTGGTTTCACGCCTGCAACTGGAACTGGGCCTGAAACTGACCCCACAACTGATTTTTCAACACCCCGTACTCACGGATTTCGTCAGCAGTCTGGCAACCGCAGGTGAGCAGGTCGATACGTTGAAACTGAGCAAGCTGGACGCCCTGCTTGACGAAATGGAGGAAGCTTGATGGATACCAATGTCGCTTTGAAGATCGCCCGGCGCTTCATTACTTTGCCGCTCGACAAGCGCAGGGTCTATCTGCAGAAGATGCTTGAGGAGGGTGTTTCGCCGGCGAACCTGCCGATTCCCCAAACACAGTCACAGTTCGATCCGGTGCCGCTGTCCTTTGCGCAGGAGCGCCAGTGGTTTCTCTGGCAGATGGACCCCGACAGCGCCGCCTACAACATCCCCAGTGCCATGCAGTTGCAGGGCGAGCTTGACGTGTCGGCGCTCGAGCGCGGTTTCAATACCCTGATTGCCCGTCATCAAAGCCTGCGCACCACATTCCAGCAGCAGGATGAGCGGGCGGTGCAGGTGATTCATCCACAGATGAGCCTGACCGTCGCCGTGCACGAACTGGATGAAAGTCCCGATGCCCTGTCGCCAGAGGCGCAGATTCAGGCGTTCGTGGCTGAACAGGCCGGGCAGCCTTTCGATCTGGTCAACGGGCCGTTGTTGCGCGTCAGCCTGTTGCGCCTTGGCGCGCAGGAGCACGTGCTGACCCTGACCCAACACCACATCGCCTCGGATGGCGCATCGATGCGGGTCATGGTCGATGAGCTGCTGCAATTGTATGGCGCCTACCGCCAGGGCCACGAACTCGCTTTGCCGGAGTTGTCGATCCAGTATGCCGACTATGGCATCTGGCAACGGCACTGGATGGAAGCCGGGGAGCGCGAGCGGCAACTGGACTACTGGCAGGCGCACTTGGGCAGCGAGCATCCGGTGCTGGAATTGCCCACCGATTACCCGCGTCCGGCGATCCAGAGCCTGCGGGGCGCCCGTCATGAACTGGCGTTGCCGCCGGCACTGGGCGAGCGTTTGCGGGCCTTGGCCAAAAGCGAAAACGTCACGCTGTTCATGCTGTTGCTGGCGTCCTTCCAGACCTTGTTGCATCGCTACAGTGGCCAGGCCGACATTCGCGTCGGCGTGCCGACCGCTAACCGCAACCGGGTCGAGACCGAGCGGCTGATCGGCTTTTTCGTCAATACCCAGGTGCTCAAGACCGAGTTCGACGCACAGGCCACATTCAGCACGCTGCTGGCCCAGGTCAAACAGACCGCGATGGCCGCCCAGGCGCATCAGGACCTGCCTTTCGAACAACTGGTCGAGGCCTTGCAGCCGGAACGCAGCCTGAGTTACAGCCCGCTGTTCCAGGTCATGTATAACCACCAGAGCACTGGCGCCAGCCAAAGCCGGCAGGGCGCGGGCGAGTCAGCGTTGACGATCCGCCACTTGCATCAGCCATCGCGCACCGCGCAATTCGACTTGACCCTGGAAACGTTCGACGGCCCTGAGGGCCTCGGTGCACAGCTGACCTACGCCACCGACCTGTTTGACGGCGCGACCATCGAACGTCTGGCACGGCATTGGCAAAACCTGCTGGGCAGCCTCGTTGCCGATCCGCAGCAGCGGGTGGGCGAACTGGCCCTGCTCGACGAAGCCGAACGACAGCAGGTGCTGGTGGACTGGAACCGCAGCGCCGCCGAATACCCGACCGACCGTTGCATCCATCAATTGATCGAAGCCCAGGCCCTGCGCACGCCGCAGGCCACGGCGCTGGTGTTCGAAGGGCAATCCCTGAGTTATGCGCAACTCAATCGCCAGGCCAACCAGTTGGCGCATCGGCTGATCGAACTGGGCGTCGGCCCGGATCAATTGGTCGGTATCGCCATCGACCGCAGCCTGGAAATGCTGATCGGTCTGTTGGCGATCCTCAAGGCGGGCGGTGCCTATGTGCCGCTGGACCCGCAATACCCTGAAGACCGTCTTGCACACATGATCGGAGACAGCGGTCTGCAACTGCTGCTGACCCAGGCACATTTGATCGGGCAGTTGCCGATTCCGGCTGGCGTGCAGACCCTGTTGCTCGACCCGCAAGGCGAGCACGCTCGCGGTTACAGCGAAGCCGACCCGCAGGTGTCGATCAGCGGTGAACACCTGGCGTATGCGATTTACACCTCCGGTTCCACCGGCAAGCCCAAAGGGGTGATGGTGCGCCATCAGGCGCTGGTGAACTTTGTGGTGAGCATGGTCAAGGAGCCGGGCATCGATGCCCAGGATCGCATGCTGTCACTGACCACGTTCTCGTTCGATATTTTCGGCCTGGAAATCTACGGCCCACTGCTCAGCGGTGCCCGTGTGGTGCTGGTGGACAAGCAGACCGCCCAGGACCCGCAAGCGCTGCTGGAAATGATCCGGCAACAGGAGGTCACGGTGGTGCAAGCCACGCCGTCGACCTGGCGCATGTTGCTCGACCACGAACAGGCTCCCATCCTCCAGGGCTGTAAATTCCTCTGCGGCGGCGAAGCGCTGGCCGATGACCTGGCCCAGCGCATGCTTGGCCTGGCAGGGCAGGTCTGGAACCTTTATGGCCCGACCGAAACCACCATCTGGTCGGCGGCCTGGCAGCTGACCCGCGAGCAGCGCCAGCCGTACCTCGGCAAACCGATTGCCAACACCACGCTGTACATTTTGGGCGACGATCTGGCGCCGAACCCAGCGGGTTCCATTGGCGAGCTGCTGATCGGTGGCGACGGCCTGGCCCGTGGGTATCACGACCGTGCGGCGATGACCGCCGAACGCTTCCTGCCCGACCCGTTCGGCAACGGTGCGCGGCTGTACCGCACAGGCGACCTGGCGCGGCATCGTCACGACGGCGTGCTCGAATACATGGGGCGCATCGACCATCAAGTGAAGATCCGCGGTTTCCGCATTGAACTGGGTGAAATCGAAGCGCGTTTGCTGGAGCAACCAGCGGTTCGCGAAGTCGCGGTGCTGGCGCAGGAAGCCCTGGGCAGCCAACAACTGGTGGCCTATGTGGTCGCGCCGCAACTGGACCTCGATGCCATCGACGATCAGCAGTCTCTGCGCGATGAACTCAAGGCGCGGCTCAAGGAATGCCTGCCGGAATTCATGGTCCCGGCGCATGTGCTGTTCCTCGCCAGCCTGCCGTTGACGCCCAATGGCAAGCTCAATCGCAAGGCGTTGCCGGCGGTGGATGCCAGCCAGTTGCAGGCGCGTTACGTCGCCCCGCAGAGCGAACGGCAACAGCAAGTCGCCGCCATCTGGCAGGACGTGCTGAAGCTGGACCGCGTGGGCCTGACCGACAACTTCTTCGAGCTGGGCGGGCACTCCCTGCTGGTGACCCAAGTGGTGTCGCGGGTACGTCGGGTGTTGGACATCCAGGTACCGTTGCGCAGCCTGTTCGAGCACAGCACCTTGGAGGATTTCGTCCAGGCACTGGGCGCCAAATCAGACGAACAGTCACCGGCGATGACCCGGGTCGATCGTGACCAACCGCTGGCGTTGTCCTTTGCCCAGGAGCGCCAATGGTTCCTGTGGAAAATGGACCCCGACAGCGCTGCCTACAACATTCCGACCGCACTGCGGATGCGCGGCGAGCTGGACAAAAACGCACTGCAACAAAGCTTCCAGGCGCTGGTGGAGCGCCACGAAAGCTTGCGCACGGTGTTCGTCGAGGAAGATGGCCGCACCTGGCAGGTGATCCGCCCGCAAGGTCGCGTGAGCTTTGTCGAGCAACGTCTGGCTGTCAGCGATGAAGCGAGCATCAAGGCCTTTGTCGAACAGGAGACGCAACGTCCGTTCGATGTGCTCGACGGTTCATTGGTGCGTTTCGTCCTGCTGCAGGTGGGCGAGCAGGATCACGTGTTGGTGCTGACCCTGCACCATATCGTCTCCGACGCCTGGTCGTTGCAGGTCATGATCGATGACTTGATGGGCCTGTATTCGGCGATCAGCCAGGGCCGGCCGGCCGAGCTGCTGGCGCTTGCGGTGCAATACGCCGACTACGCGGTCTGGCAGCGTCAATGGATGGCCGCCGGTGAACGGGATCGGCAATTGGCGTACTGGACCGAAAAGCTGGGCAGCGAACAGCCGCTGCTGGAGCTGCCACTGGATCATCCGCGTCCGGCGCAGCAAAGTTTTCGCGGGGCGCGTCTGCCGATCACCCTCGACGAATCCCTGAGCAACGCATTGAAGGCATTGGCCCGGCGCGAAAACGTCACGCTGTTCATGCTGTTGCTTGGCTCGTTCCAGACCTTGCTGCATCGCTACAGTGGCCAGGCCGACATCCGCGTCGGGGTGCCCATTGCCAACCGCAACCGCCTGGAAACCGAGCGTCTGATCGGCTTCTTCGTCAACACTCAGGTGCTGCGCGCCGAGTTCGACGGCCATCTGACGGGCGCTCAACTGTTGCAACAGGTGAAGCAGACGGCCATGGCGGCGCAGATGCATCAGGACTTGCCGTTCGAGCAACTGGTCGATGCCTTGCAACCGCAACGTAACCTGAGCCACAGCCCTCTGTTCCAGGCGATGTTCAACCACCGCAGTGAAGCGGCGTCAACGCTGGCCGAATCCTTGCCGGGCATTGAGCTTGCAAATCTCAGTTGGGAGCACCGCACCGCGCAGTTCGACCTGACCCTGGACACCAGTGATAACCCACAAGGTCTGCACGCCTCGCTGACCTACGCCACCGATCTGTTCGAGCCATCGACCATCGAGCGCATGGGCCGGCACTGGCTGAACCTGTTGCAGGGCCTGGTCGCGGACATCAACCGGCCGGTCGGGCAATTGGCATTGCTCGATGACCAGGAGCGCCAGCTGACGGTCGTCGACTGGAACGCCACCGCTGTCGACTACCCGTTGAACCGCAGCGTGCATGACCTGATCGAAGAACAGGTCGGTAAAACCCCGAATGCGTGTGCACTGGTATTTGCCGAACAACGTTTGAGCTACGCCGAGCTCAATGGCCGAGCCAACCAACTGGCTCACGCGCTGATCGAGCAGGGCGTCGGCCCGGATGTGCTGGTGGGCATCGCGGTCGAGCGGTCCGTGGAAATGGTCGTGGGCCTGTTGGCGATTCTCAAGGCCGGCGGTGCCTATCTGCCGCTGGACCCGGAATACCCGCAGGAACGCCTGGCCTATATGTTTGAAGACAGCGGCATTCAGCTGCTGCTGACCCAGAGCCACTTGCTTGAGCAATTGCCGATCCCGGCAGGCATTCGCAGCCTGGTGCTGGATCAGGACGGCGACTGGCTGGAAGGCCGCAGCGACGCCAACCCGGGCATCGACCTGGATAGGGAAAACCTTGCCTATGTAATCTACACCTCGGGCTCCACCGGCAAGCCGAAAGGCGCGGGTAACCGTCATTCGGCGCTGGTCAATCGCCTGTGCTGGATGCAACAGGCCTATCGACTCGACGCCACGGACAGTGTGCTGCAAAAGACCCCGTTCAGCTTCGATGTGTCTGTCTGGGAGTTCTTCTGGCCGCTGTTGACCGGTTCGACCCTGGTGGTGGCCGCGCCGGGTATTCATCGTGATCCGGCGCAGTTGATCGAACTGATCGCCGCACAACGCATCACCACGCTGCACTTCGTGCCGTCGATGTTGCAGGCGTTCCTGCAAGACCCTTTGGTGGGCGAGTGCATCAGCCTGACCCGGATCGTGTGCAGTGGCGAAGCCCTGCAAGTGGATGCGCAGCAGCAAGTGTTTGCCAAGTTGCCCAATGCCGGTCTGTACAACCTCTACGGCCCGACCGAAGCGGCCATCGACGTCACGCACTGGACGTGCATCGAGGAAGGTCGCGACAGCGTGCCGATCGGCCAGCCGATCGCCAACCTGGGCACTTACATTCTCGATCACGAGTTGTCGCCGGTGCCGGTGGGTGTGATCGGCGAGCTTTACTTGGGCGGCGAAGGCCTGGCCCGGGGTTATCACCGCCGTGCAGCACTGACTGCCGAGCGATTTGTCACCAGTGCCTTCGGTGACGGCCAGCGTCTGTACCGCACCGGCGACCTGGCGCGTTATCGCGCCGACGGGGTGATCGAATACGCCGGGCGCATGGACCATCAGGTGAAAATCCGTGGCCTGCGCATCGAATTGGGCGAGATCGAAGCGCGCCTGGCCGAACACGACGAAGTCCGTGAAACGGTGGTCATCGCCCAGGACGGCACGCTGTTGGTGGCGTATGTGGTGCCGGCCCGCGACGCACTGCTGCACGCCGACGATGACGTTCGCAACGCCGTGCAGCGCAGCCTCAAGGAACATTTGAGCCAGACATTGCCGGACTACATGGTCCCGCAGCATTGGCTGTGGCTGGAAAAAATGCCGGTCAGCCCCAACGGCAAACTGGAACGCAAGGCGTTGCCAAAGGCTGACACGACGGCCAGCAGCAAGGCGTACACCGCCCCGACCACTGCCATTGAAAAGGCGTTGGTGGACATCTGGCAAAGCGTGCTGGGTCGGCCGCAGGTGGGTATCAGCGACAACTTCTTCGAGCTGGGCGGTGATTCGATCATCTCGATTCAGGTGGTCAGCCGTGCGCGTCAGGCGGGGATTCATTTCAGCCCCAAAGACCTGTTCCTGCATCAGAACGTGCAAAGTCTCGCGGCGGTGGCGACCCTCGGCGACAGCGGCTTGAGCATCGATCAGGGCCCGGTCACCGGTGACACACCATTGCTGCCATTCCAGCAGTTGTTCTTTGAACGCGAGATGGCCGAGCCGCACCACTGGAACCAGTCGGTGCTGCTCAAATCCGCCAAACCGTTGCATGCCCAACACCTGGAGCGGGCGTTGCAGGCACTGGTCAGCCATCACGATGCGTTGCGCCTGGCCTTCATCCGTCAGGGCAACCGCTGGACCGCGCAGCATCGTTCCCTGGCTGAGCAACAGGCGCTCTGGCAACAGTCGCCGTTGCTGTGGACCGCCGAGGTCGCCGATGCGCTAGCGCTTGAGCAGTTGGGCGAGCAGGCCCAGCGCAGCCTCGAACTGGCGAGCGGCAATCTGCTGCGCGCGGTGCTGGCGAACATGGCCGATGGCAGTCAGCGTCTGTTGCTGGTGATCCATCACCTGGTGGTCGACGGCGTGTCCTGGCGCATTCTGTTCGAAGACCTGCAACAGGCCTACGAGCAGTTGCAGGCCGGCGAGGCGCTCAAATTGCAGGCCAAGACCAGCGCCACCCAGGCCTGGGCGCGACGCTTGCAACAACATGCCGACAGCGCGGTGATGCAGGCTCAGCTGACATTCTGGCAAGGGCAATTGCAGGGTTCGCGCAATGACTTGCCCTGCGAGCGACCGCAGGGTGAGTTGCACAATCGCCATGCCTTGCATGTGCAAACCCGTCTGGACAAAGAGCAGACCCGCCAGCTGTTGCAAGAGGCGCCGGCGGCCTATCGCACACAGGTCAACGACCTGCTGCTGACGGCGTTGGCGCGGGTGATCGCGGACTGGACGGGCGACGCATCGACCCTGATCCAGCTCGAGGGCCATGGCCGCGAGGCGTTGTTCGACGAACTTGACCTGAGCCGCAGCGTAGGCTGGTTCACCAGTCTGTTCCCGGTCAGGCTGACACCGGCGGCGACTGCGCAGGACTCGATCAAGACGATCAAAGAGCAACTGCGGGCGATCCCCGATAAGGGCCTGGGCTTCGGCGCGCTGCGCTATCTGGGCAATGACAGCACCCGCCAGGCGCTGCAAGCCTTGCCCGTGCCACGCATTACCTTCAACTACCTGGGCCAGTTCGATGCCGGGTTCGGCGACGAGGCGGGCGCACTGTTCACCCCGGCCAGCGAATCGGCGGGCGCGCAGCAAAGTCCGCTGGCGCCTCTGGACAATTGGCTGACCCTCAATGGTCGGGTGTATGGCGGCGAATTGAGTATCGGCTGGACGTTCAGCGGGCAGATGTTCGATCAATCGACCATCGCGCGGTTGGCGGATGCATATGCGCGGGAACTGGGGATCTTGATCGAGCACTGCTGTCAGGCTCGGCATCAGGGGCTGACACCGTCGGACTTCCCGCTGGCCGGGTTGACGCAAATCCAGCTCGATTCGTTGCCCGTGGCGCCACGTCAGGTCGAAGATATTTACCCGTTGTCACCGATGCAGCAAGGCATGTTGTTCCACACCCTTTACGAGCAGCAGGCCGGCGATTACATCAATCAGCTGTGCGTGGACGTCGAAGGTTTGCAGGTCGAGCGTTTCCGCGACGCTTGGCAAGCGGCACTGGATGCGCACGATGTGCTGCGCAGCAGTTTTGTCTGGGACGGCGAATTGCAGCGGCCACAGCAAGTGATCCACAAGCGCTTGCCAGTACCGTTCACCTTCCATGACTGGCGTGGGCAGAACGACCTGCCCCTGGCGCTCGAGGCACTGGCTCATGCACAACGGCAACAGGGCTTCGACCTGCATGAGGCGCCTCTGCTGCGTCTGGTGGTGGTACAAGTCGCCGCCGAACGCTTTCAGCTGATTTACACCAGCCACCACATTCTGATGGATGGCTGGAGCAACTCGCAGCTGCTGGGCGAAGTGCTGCAACGCTACAGCGGCCAGGCACCGGTGATCGCGGCGGGTCGTTATCGGGATTACATCCAGTGGTTGGGGCAACAGGACGCGCAGGTCGCCGAGCACTTCTGGAAGGGCCAACTGGCGAACTTCGAAGCGCCGACCCGTCTGGCCGACGCGCTCGTTTACCGTGGCAACCAGGCTGGCATCGATACGCAGGGCGAGCATGTCCTGACCCTGGACACCGCTGTCACCGATCACCTCAACACCTTTGCCCGGGGACAGAAAGTCACCGTCAACACCTTGGTTCAGGCCGCCTGGTTACTGTTGTTGCAGCGCTACACCGGGCAGGACACCGTCAGTTTCGGCGCCACGGTTTCTGGTCGTCCGGCGCAACTGAGTGGGGTCGAACAGCAGATCGGGTTGTTCATCAACACCTTGCCGGTCATCGCCAGCCCCCGTGCCGAACAACCGTTGGCGCAGTGGTTACAGCAGGTGCAGGCACAGAATCTGTTGCTGCGTGAGCAGGAACATACGCCGCTGTTCGACATTCAGCGCTGGGCCGGGCAGGGCGGTGAAGCCCTGTTCGACAACATTCTGGTGTTCGAGAACTACCCGATTTCCCAGGCGCTGGAGAAAGGCGCGCCGCAAGACCTGCGCTTCGGCGAGGTGGCCAGGCATGAGCAAACCAACTACCCGTTGACGCTGGCGGTGAGCCTGGACAGCCGATTGACGGTGCATTTCAGCTATCAGCACAGCCGTTTTGCCGCGACCAGCGTGGCGACACTGGCGGCGCAGTTGCAGCACCTGTTGATCCAGATGAGCGCCAGCGCCGAGCGTTGTCTCGGCGAGTTGGAGTTGCTGGACCAAGCCCAACAGCAATTGGTACTGCGCGACTGGAACCGCAGTGAAGGCAGTGGCGTCGAGGATCTGTGCATTCACCAGATGATCGAGCGTCAGGTCTTTGTGCAGCCGCAAGCGTTGGCCGTGACCTTCGGCAACCGGCAGCTGACGTATGCCCACATCGATGCGCGGGCCAATCGTCTGGCGCACAAGCTGATCGAATGCGGTGTCGGCCCGGAAGTCCGTGTTGGCGTGGCGATGCAGCGTTCCGACAACTTGCTGGTGGCGCTGCTGGCGGTGCTCAAGGCCGGTGGCGCCTATGTGCCGCTGGACCCGGATTATCCGGCCGATCGTGTGGCCTACATGCTGGAGGACAGCCGTGCCCTGGTGCTGCTGACCGAACAGGCGGTGGCGACGACGCTGGCCACAGGCGCCGACACCCGGGTGCTGCTGCTCGATCAGCTCGAAGCGCCACTGGCGGCTTATCCGCACCACGCGCCGATGACCGCGGTGACGCCGGACAACCTGGCCTACGTGATCTACACCTCCGGTTCCACCGGCAAGCCCAAAGGCGTGGCGATTACCCATCGCAATGTGCTGGCGCTGATGGACTGGTCGCGGTCGGTGTACAGCCGCGACGACATTCAAGGGGTATTGGCCTCGACGTCGGTGTGCTTTGACCTGTCGGTGTGGGAGCTGTTTGTCACCCTGGCCAACGGCGGTTCGCTGATCATCGCTCGCAATGCTCTGGAACTGCCGCACTTGCCGGCGCGGGAGCAGGTGCGCCTGATCAACACCGTACCGTCGGCCATTGCCGCATTGCAGGATGCCGGGCACATACCGTCAGGCGTGCGCATCATCAACCTGGCCGGTGAGCCACTGAAGCAGAGTCTGGTGGAGACGTTGTACCAACAGGCGAGCATCGAACATGTCTACGACCTGTATGGCCCGTCGGAAGACACCACCTATTCCACCTGGAGTCGCCGCGAAGCCGGCGGCACGGCGAACGTCGGTCGGCCGCTCAACGGCACCGCCAGCTATTTGCTCGGTGCTGATCTGCAACCGGCGCCGCTGGGCGCATCGGCCGAGTTGTACCTGGCCGGAGCCGGCATTACCCGCGGTTACCTGGGGCGCCCGGCAATGACCGCCGAGAAGTTCGTGCCGAACCCGTTTGCCAGCAACGGCGAACGTTTGTACCGCACCGGTGACCTGACCCGTTATCAGGCCGACGGCACGTTGCAATACGTCGGGCGTATCGACCATCAAGTGAAAGTGCGTGGCTTCCGTATCGAACTGGGTGAAATTGAAGCCCGTCTGCTGCAGGCACCGAGCGTGCGACAGGCACTGGTCGTGGCGCATCCAGGCGCGTTGGGCCAGCAATTGATTGCCTACGTAGTGTTCGATGACCCGGCGCTGGTGCGTGGCGATGCCTCGACTCAGGCCGTACTGCGCGAAGAACTCAAGACACATCTTAAGCAAAACCTGCCGGATTACATGGTGCCGGCGCATGTGTTGTTCCTCGAAAGCCTGCCGCTGACGCCCAATGGCAAAATCGATCGCAAGGCGTTGCCGAGCATTGATGTCAGCGCATCGGCCCGGGACTTTGTCGCACCGGTCGGCGAGCTTGAAGAGCAGATTGCGACGGTCTGGCAGAATGTGCTGGAACTCGAGCGGGTTGGCCGCGAGGATCACTTCTTCGAGTTGGGCGGGCATTCCCTGCTGGCGACTCAGGCGGTGTCGCGCTTGCGCAAACTCACGGGCGGCACCTTGAACTTGCGTGACCTGTTCAACCATCCACGGCTCACGGATCTGGCGACCTGGATGCGTCAGCAGCAGGACACGCCAGCGACAGGCGCAGGCGCTCGCTCCGTGGCGCTCAAGGCCCATGGCGCCAGGCACAGCGCACCGTTGTCGTTGGTGCAGCGCCGCCTGTGGATCGCCGAGCAACTTTCCGGCGGTTCCTCTGCCTACGGCATGCCGATGGCCCTGCGCTTGCGCGGCGAGCTGTCGGTCGAGCGCCTGTTGAGCAGCTTTGCCGAAGTGGTGCGCCGCCACGAAGTGTTGCGCACCGCTTATACGCAAGACGACGAGGGCGACCCGATTGCGCTGATCGCCGAACATGTCGAACTGGACTTCCCGGTGATCGACCTGTCCGGGCTGTCGCGCAGTGCTCAGGAAGAGCAGGTGGCGCAAGCGGTGCTGGACAACGCACGCACACCGATCGACCTGGAGCAGGCGCCGCTGTTGCGTGGGCGAATCCTGCACCTGGGGCCGACCGAGCATGTGATGCTGTATGCCATGCACCACATCATTTCCGACGGTTGGTCGATGGGGATTTTGATCAATGAATTGGTGCAAATTTACGACAGCTACGACCGTGCCGAAGACGGCAACCTGACGCCATTGCCGGCATTGGAGGTGCAATATTCCGACTTCGCGCTGTGGCAGCAGGCGCTTGAGCAGCAAGGGGTTCTGGGGCAACAGGCCGCGTACTGGAAAGACCGGCTCAGCGGTTACAGCGGGCAGTTGCTGCTGCCATTGGATAACCCGCGCGGCCTGACGCCGTCCTTTGAGGGCGACGCAGTGCAGTTCCAGCTCACTACCGGTTTGACCCGCGCGCTGCGCAAGCTGTCCATGGACGCGGGCGTCACGTTGTACAGCACGCTGCTGGCATCGTTCCAGGTGCTGCTGCATCAGGTCAGTGGAGGCGCCGATGTGCTGGTCGGCGCAGACGTCGCTGGGCGCGAACAGCCAGAACTTGAGCGGCTGATCGGCTTCTTCGTCAACGTGCTGCCGCTGCGTTCGCGGTTCGAGGCCGGCGCTGTGTTTTCTAACTTCCTCGCGCAGACCCAGGAAACCCTGCTCAGCGCCCTGGAGCATCAGGACCTGCCGTTCGACATGATCGTCGACGCCTCGGGCGTGCCGCGACACAAGGGCATGAACCCGTTGGTGCAGGTGTTGTTCGTGATGAACAACCTGCCGGGACGCGTCCAGGCCATGGGCGGTTTGAGCGTGGAAGCGCTGCCGGCGCTCGAGACCCATTCTAAATTCGACATGGCATTGTTCGTTGACGATGAAGAAGGGCAATTGCTGGGTACTTGGCAATTCGCCACAACCTTGTTCGGACACGAGCGCATTCAGTACCTGGTCAAGGCCTGGATAGCCCTGTTGGAACAGATCGTCGCTGATCAGGACATTCAATTGGGAGCTCTCAGTATGCCTGTCGACAACCGCGCGGTGGCTGCCATGCCCACCGCCGCCCCGGGACCCAAGGCCGACAAACTCGGCAAATTCCTCAAGCGTTCCCAGGCCCCGGTCACCAAAGTCCGGCCGTCGCCGCTGCGTGAATCCCTGCTGGTTGCACCGCAGCGGTTTCCGTTGCTGCTGGAGCCGAACGAGCCGCACCTGGACGTGATCGAGTGGATCAATCACAACCGGCCATTGATCGAACAGAAACTGGCCGAGCACGCCGGCATTCTGTTCCGCGGCTTCGAACTGGATGGCATCCAGGGCTTTGAAGCCTTTGCCGAAGCGATCCAGCCGGGGCTCTATGGCCAGTATGGCGACCTGCCGAAGAAGGAGGGCGGCAAGAACACCTACCGCTCCACGCCGTACCCGGAACGCAAGATGATCCTGTTCCACAACGAGAGTTCTCATCAGGACCGCTGGCCGCGCAAGCAGATGTTCTATTGCGAGCAGGCGGCGCCCGTGGGCGGTGCGACACCGGTGGTCGATTGCCGGTTGATGTACGAAAAACTGCCGGCGGACCTGCGTGAAAAGTTCGAAAACAAGGGCTTGCTCTACGTACGCACGTTCACCGACAAGCTCGACGTGTCCTGGCAGCACTTCTTCAAGACTGAAGATCGCGCCGAGGTCGAGGCCCGTTGCCGTGCCGGTGGTATCGAATGGCGTTGGCTCGATAATGATGAGTTGCAAACCCGTACTCCGGGGCCGGCGATCATTCGTCACCCGATTACCGGCGAGAAGTCGTTCTTCAATCAGGTGCAGTTGCACCACATCTATTGGCTGGAGCCGGATGTGCGTGAAGACCTGCTGTCGATGTTCGGCCTGGAGCGGATGCCGCGTCATGTTTATTACGGCGATGGCTCGCCGATCGAAGACGAGGTGATGCAGCGCATCGGTGAGTTGTACGAGGAATGCGCGGTGCGTTTCGACTGGCAAAAAGGCGATGCGATCCTACTGGACAACATGCTTGTGGCCCACGCCCGTGATCCGTTCGAAGGCCCGCGCAAGATCGTCGTCGCCATGGGTGACATGTTCGACCGCAGTGCCCTTGAAAGCGCACAGACCGCCCAAGGCGCCATGAACACCGAGGAAACCGGAGCATGAACGAAGTATCGATGGACGCGCAGGACCTGGGTTACGCCTTGACTCCCGAGCAGCAAGGGCTGCTTGAGCAGCTGCCCAAGGCCCCGGCCTGCAGTGATGCGCTGCACTTGTTGGACGTAAAAATTACCGGTGCGCTTGACCCGCAGCGTCTGCAAGCGGCGCTGGATGCGCTGTTGGCGCAGCAACCCATGCTGGTGCCGCGCCTGGCCAAGGCGCCGGGTTTCCATGGTCTGCGCCAGTTCGCCGGGGGCGCCGGGCGCTTCCCGTTGACGGTGCAGACACGCCTGGAAACGGCGGCCGAAATCCAGGCTCAAGTCGCCGAATGGGCGGCACGTTCGTTTGTTGTCGGTGAGTCGGAGAACGCTCAGGCGATGCTCTATCGCCAGGCGGACAATCACTGGACCCTGGTGCTGGGCGTTGCCCGGCACTGCGTCGATGAAAGCGGCTTGCGGCTGATTTATCAGCAACTGCTGCTGGCGTATGAACAGGGGCTGGCCGAGGCCGATGAAGAGACCGGGGAATTCACCCAGTACCTGGAATGGCGCAGCGAAGTGGTGCTCGACGAGGATGCAACCAGTGCCCGGACTTACTGGCAGCAGCACCTGCACGGCGCGGATGTTGACCTGGCCACCCCATGGCTGGGCTACCGGGCCGCAACCGCCAAGACATCGTCCGCGACAGCGCTGTTGACCACCACACTTGAGCCCTCGCTGCACAACGCGCTGCAGCAGTTGGCTGGCTCGCTGGCGCAACCGCTGAGTGTCGTGATGCAAGCCGCCTGGTGGCTGCTGTTGGGGCGTCTGGGCGGGAACGAACAGATACTGGTCGGGGTGCGGCACGACAGTCGCGACGACTACGAGTATTTCGCCGATGCGGTGGGTGTTTTCGAGAAAACCCTGCCGCTGCATTTGTCGATGGCGGCAACTTCGTTCAGTGCCTGGGTCGGTGAACTGGCGGCGCGCCTGGATGAGCACCGCACCTGGCAGGAATACTGGTCACCGGAACTCGCACCCGCAGCGGCCAGACCGGCCTATGGTTTCGCAGTCTGGCGTGCACCGCAGCCCCAGACTTCAAGCACACTGCAGTGGACACCCGTCCAGCGTCCCGTTGCTCGGGAAACTCAATTTGAACTGATGCTACAACTCGAACCGGGCGAATCGGGCCGCCTGCATCTTCATTACGCCACGCAGCGTTATTCGCTGATGGCTATCGAAGGGCTGATGACGCAGTTCAGCGTATTGCTGGCGAGCATCGTGGCCAATCCTCAGGCCGAGCCGGGTCAACTGGCCTTGCTGGGGGCCGCCGAGCAACAGCGTTTGCTGGCAATCAACCCGCCACCCCGGCCGCTGGTGGATGGCCGCTACCTGCCACGGCGCATTGCCGATTGGGCACATGCCACACCGGACACCGTCGCGCTGACCGACGCGCAGCAACAGCTGAGCTACGGGCAGTTGCAGGTCAATGTCGAGGTGTTGGCCAAGGCTTTGAAAGCCCAGGGCCTGGCCCGAGGTTCGACCGTCGCGTTGGCGTTGCCGCGCTCGGCCGATCTGGTGGTGGCGATGCTGGCGGCCTGGCGTGTCGGCGCGGCGTATCTGCCGCTGGACCCGCAATGGCCGATGGCGCGTCAGGTGTTGATGCTGGAGCAGGCCGGGGCCGATTTGTTGCTGGTGGATGCCGCGCAAATTGATCAGTGGCACGGTCATCCGTTGAGCATCTGCACGCTGAATCAACTGCACCAGTCGGCGGACCTGTCGGCATCGGTCATCGAGTTCGATACACAGGGCAGCGATGCGGCCTATGTGCTGTTCACTTCAGGCTCCACCGGTGTACCCAAAGGTGTGGTGATCGAACATCAACAATTGCTCAATTACACCGCTCATGCCAGTCAGGCCCTGGAGCTTGATCAGTGCAAACACGTTGGCTTCACCTCTACCGTGGCGGCGGACCTGGGTAACACCGCGTTGTTTGGCGCCTTGTGCAACGGTGCGACGCTGCATGTGGCCAGTGACGAACAGATGCAGGACGGCCGGTTGTTCGCCGACTACCTGAAACAGCAGGCTATCGATTGCCTGAAGATCGTTCCGTCGCACCTTGCCGCGCTGCTCGACAGCGACAGCCCGCAACTGCCATCCACGCTGATTCTCGGCGGCGAACCGATCGCCCCGGCGCTGCTCGAGCGTATCGCTCGGTTACGCAGCGATTGCCGGGTGTTCAACCACTACGGCCCGACGGAAGCGACGGTGGGTGTGCTGGTCCATCCGCTGGTGCTGGACGGTGGAACTCAAGAGACTGGCGCCCTCAGTCAGGTGCTGGGTAACAATCAGGTGTATGTCCTTGACGACCATCTGCAACTGACTCCGGTCGGGATGTTGGGCGAACTGTACCTGGGCGGCGCGCAATTATGCCGTGGTTACATCAATGCCGAGGCCGATGCGCAGGTGTTCATTCAGAGCCCCTTCAATCCTCAGGAGCGTCTGTATCGCACCGGAGATCTGGCGCGCTATCGTCCAGATCTGGTGATTCAGTTGCACGGTCGGCGCGACCAGCAAATCAAGGTGCGTGGGTTCCGTATCGAGCTGGCGGAGATCGAGGCCCAATTGCTGAGCCTGCCTCAGGTCGCTGAAGCACTGGTGTTGCCAGGGGCGACGGCTGAGCAGGAGATGCAGGCCTTCGTCGTGCCTCAGCAGCCACCGTCGCCGGCCTTTCTTGAGGCTGTTCGCAGTGAACTGGCCCAGCGTCTGCCCGCGGTGATGCTGCCGCAGCACATGCAATTCATCGAGCGTTTTCCACGCCTGGCCAATGGCAAGATCGACCGCAAGGCGTTACAGCAACTCAGCGCAAGCCTGGCTGACGATGACGGTCAGGCGCCACGGGATGCCCTTGAGCAATTGCTCGCGGCACGCATGGCGCAGCTGCTGGGCGTTGAGCGCCTGGGCATCGATCGGGATTTCTTCGCCGCCGGTGGCCATTCGTTATTGGTGATCAAACTGGTGGCCGGTATTCGCAAGTTGTTGCAGTGCGAAATCCATCCCGGTGTGGTGTTTGATCATCCGACCGTGGCTGGCCTGGCATTGGCATTGAGATCGCGGGAAAGCAGCCCCGGTCAACTGGAGAAACTGGCCCGGACGCGGCTGCGCCTGGACAGCATGAGCCCGGAAGAAAAAGCCTTGTTGACGGAAAAAGCCCGGCTACTGCACAACGCCAAGGCTGCACAGAACAGCTGAGAACCCCACAAATAAAAGGCCGACGCCCAACGCGTCGGCTTTTTTTTTAAATGTGTCGTTAATGATAAATAAACTCATTCCGGTTTCTGCGCGGTGCTACGTCTTACTAAGGTATGCAGACAATTCGGGTCGGGCAGGGTAGCCCCAGGGTTCGGGTTTGTAGGGCAGAACACGATTTTTCCGTTGTCCAGAGAGATGACCTGTGCCCGGGGAGGGGCCGGGTCGACCGCCAGCTGACGTGCTGCCCAGAGGTAGCCGACAGAGCGGTTTACGTGTTTGGGCAGCGTCGGGCACTTGGTGGCCCATCGGTCTTATCCACTTCTAACGAATAATAGAGAGCACGATGTCAGCAATTCATGAGTTGAAACCTCTGTTCAAGGCTTTGATCGTTTCCCGTACGCTTCGCTCGCGTCATTCGCTGGCCGGCCTGGGCATGGCCTGTCTGATGCCGTTCAGCGCGCAGGTCTGCGCCGAAGAGATCGCCGTCAACATTGCCGCGCAGCCCTTGCCCCAGGCGTTGCAAGCGTTTGGCGAGCAAGCCAACCGACAGGTGATCTACAACGCCGCCGACATGGCCGACCTGCGCAGCAACCGCGTCAGCGGCAAACTGAGCGCCGAAGCGGCCATTGCCGAACTGCTCAAGGGCACCGGCGTGCGCTACAGCTTTGAAGGCAACACGTTGATGCTGGTACGTGGCAGTTCGACCCAAGGTCTGGAACTGGGTGCTACCACCATCAACGGCCAGCAGTTGCAGTTGGGCGCCACCACTGAAGGTTCCAATTCCTACACATCCAATGCCGTGACCATCGGTAAGGGCACCCACACCCTCAAGGAAATTCCGCAGTCGATCACCGTGATGACGCGTAAGCAGATGGATGACCAGAACCTGGTCGATCTCAAGGACGCCGTCAACCAGACCACCGGCGTGGTCGGCCTGCAGGGTGTCGGCGAAGGCATGATTCTATCGTCGCGTGGTTTCCAGATCGACGACTGGCAGTACGACGGTGTGCCGATCTCGCGTAACACCTATTCGCTGGGCAACTGGGCGACCCAGGACCTGATCTTCTATGACCGCCTGGAAATCATGCGCGGCGCCTCCGGCCTGCTGCAAGGCACCGGCAGCCCCGGTGGTGCCATCAACCTGGTGCGCAAGCGTGGCCAGAGCACACCGACCGTTACCCTGACCGGCAAGGCCGGCTCCTGGGATCACTACGGTCTGCAAGTGGACGCCGGCGGCCCGCTGAACCAGGCCGGCAACATCCGCGGCCGCATCGTCGTCGACGAAGACCAGAGCAACTCGTTCATCGACCACGCGTGGAGCAAGACCCACTCGCTGTACGGCGCCCTGGATATCGACCTGCGCGAAGACACCACCCTGGGCTTCGCGGTCAGCCAATCCAACGGCGAATCGCGCGGCAACATCCGCGGCCTGCCACGCTACGCCGACGGGTCGATGCCGGACGTTTCGCGTTCGACCTACACCGGCGCGCGCTGGAACCGTTCCGAAATCGATGTCACTACCCTCTACACCGATCTCGAGCACCGCTTCAACGACAACTGGGCCTTCAAGGTCGGCGCCGTGTACATGACCGAAGACAATCAGTCGAAAAACCAGCGAGTACAAACTCCCGGTAACGGTCTCGCGGCTGATGGCAGTAGTGTGCAATATGGCGACTTCGTGACCGATTTCCAGTCCACGAAGGGCGGTATCGACATGAACCTGAGCGGCAAGTTCGAAGCCTTGTCGATGCAGCAGGAAGTCATGCTGGGCGGCAACTTCTCTCAGCTGGAAACGGATGATCGCTTCGCCCGTACCTTCAACAACAGCAGCGACACCATCTTTGACATTGACAATGACCGTCCGGACATCAGCTATAACAGTCTGCTCGCCTCGGGCGGGCGGGGCACCCTCAGCAAGTACGATATTCGCCAGAAAGGCCTGTACGGCACCTGGCGCGTCAAGCCGGTTGACGATCTGACGCTGGTGCTGGGTTCCCGTGTCAGCTGGTACGACTTCAGCTACAAGTCGAAAACCGAAACCGCAGCCAGTATTACAACCAACGCTCCAAGCACCGGAAATGAAACCGGAGAGGTCACGCCCTACGCCGGTATCGTCTATGACCTGAGCCGTGAATGGGCGGTGTACGCCAGCTACACTGACGTGTTCCAGCCGCAAACCAACCGCGATACCGGCGGTAAGGTGCTCAAACCCATCATCGGCACCAACTACGAAATCGGCCTCAAGGGTGAGCTGATGGACGGTCGGGTCAATACCTCCCTGGCCATCTTCCGTTACGACCAGGAAAACCGTGCCGTCAACGACATCGCCGGTGGTATGGAGTGTGATGGCTGGTACTGCTCGGTAGCCGCGGGGAAAGTTCGTAGCCAGGGTGTCGACGCGGAAATCAGTGGTGAAGTGACGGACAACCTGCAGCTGTTCGCGGGCTACACCTACAACACCACAAAATACCTGGAAGACCTGACCAACGAAGGCAGCGTCTTTAGTACCTGGACGCCGAAACACATGCTGCGCGTGTGGGGCAACTACCAGTTCACCGGCGACTGGAACCGTGTCAGCACCGGTCTGGGCTTCACCACCCAAAACCACACACTGGGTTACGAGGGTACCTATGAAATCCCGGGTTACACCGTGTGGAATGCCCGTGTCGCCTACCAGCTGACACCGGAGATCGGTTTGGCGGTCAACGCCAACAACCTGTTCGACAAGACGTACATAACGTCCGCTTACAACCAGCTCAATGGCAACAACAACTTTGGTGATCCGCGCAACCTGATGTTCAGCGTGAAGTACACCCCGCAGTTCTGATTGCAAGCAACAAACCCTGAGCCCGGCCCGCATTTTGCGGGCCGGGCTTTTTATTTGTCTGCGATTTGGTATGCGGACACACAACCCTCTGTGGGAGCGGGCTTGCTCGCGAAGACGGCAGCACAGTCAACATTGATGTCGCCTGACATACCGCTTTCGCGAGCAAGCCCGCTCCCACAGGTTTTGTGCCTTGACTGACTGGCATTAAAGGCAACCCGCCGGAGCCTGCCGGCGGGTTGCGATGGCGCGGGGGAGATCAGCGCTGTGCAGTGCTGGCCAGGAAGGCTTCGATCAGTGAGTCGATCAGTGCGTCATCAAAGATCATGCTGCGGTGCAATAACGGTGAATGGACCGAACATTTCAACTCGCCCGAGGGGCTGTAACGCCGGATCAATGCCTCGCAGAACGCCAGTTCTTGCGCGGTCTTTTCCGGCACGGCCCACCAGCAACTGGGCCGGACCTGCACAGGTTTGAAGGTATAGACCTTGAAGGCCTCCAGCAAACGGTCATGCACCGAGAACGCCTGGGCATTCATGACTTCGTTCTTCACGCTTTGCACGATCGACAACAAGTCGCCTTGGCCCGGTTCGACCAGGCTTGCTGCCCACTCATAGAACTGCTTGACCGAGCTGTGTGGCGAATCTTTCAAATACGCCGCCGTACGGTCTGTCAGGGTCGGGAACAACAGATCGAAATAGTGAATGGCATCGAGGATTTCTTCCGAGGCCTCGCGGCTCTGTTCAGCACTGGGCAAACGTCGATATCGGGGCAAATCCTCGGGATACAGGTGGTCCGGGATGGTGCTGTCCACCAGGCCGAGAAAGGCCACCTGATGACCCAGGCCTTCCAGTGTGGCGGCGATATCCAGCGCAATCGCGCCCCCCAGCGACCAGCCCATCAAGTGGTAGGGGCCTTGAGGTTGTGCCTTGACGATTTCGTGGCTGTAATCGGCCACCATCTCGTCCCAGCTTTGGCTGCCATCGCTGAAACCGCGATGCATGACGCCACGGACCGAGGCATGGGCCTTGAGTTTCTTCGCCAGCGGCTGGTAACAGAACACGATGCCGCCGCTGGGGTGCAGGCAGAACAGGGTGGGTGCGCTGGCCGGGGCTGCATTCAACTCGACCACGCACTGAGCCTGCTCCCGATGCTTGCGCGAAATAAACGCCGCCAGCTCGCCGATGCTCGGATGGGCCAGTAACTCTTGCAGGCGCAGCTCGATGTTCAGGCGTGTCTTGAGCGTGGAAATGAACTGAATGGCCAGAATCGAATGCCCACCCAATTCAAAGAAGTTGTCGGTCACACCCACGCGCTCGATGCCCAGCGATTGCTGCCAGAGCTGGGCGAGTGCCTCTTCCAGCGGGTTGCCGGGCGCAACGTAGGCTTGCTGCCACAGGCTGATATCCGGCTCGGGCAGGGCTTTGCGGTCGAGCTTGCCGTTGGCGTTGAGCGGGAAGTGATCGATAAACAGCAGATGGCTGGGCACCATGTAGTCCGGCAACTGCGCCTTGAGATCGCTCAGCAGTTGTTCGCGCAGCGCGGCGCTGGCCGGCTCGCTGGCGATCACATAACCGACCAGTTGCAGACCGCTCGGGCCTTCGTAGGTCAGGACCACGCAGTCCTGCACAGCTGGCAGGCTCTGCAGGCGTGCCTGGATTTCCCCTAGCTCGATGCGGAAACCACGAATTTTTACCTGATGATCGATGCGTCCGACGTACTCGATGTCGCCATCGACGCCGTAGCGCGCCAGATCGCCGGTGCGATACAGGCGCCCGCCGGGTAGCGGGTCGAACGGATCGGGAATGAAACGGGTGGCGGTCAGGTCGGTGCGTTTCAGATACCCACGCGCCAGGCCGGCGCGGCCGACATACAACTCTCCGATGCAACCTTTGGGCACCGGGTTCAGATGAGGGTCGAGCAGGTACCACGACAGGTCGACAATCGGCTCGCCGAGGGGGCTGGCCGCGTCCGAGTCCAGATCGTTCAGTGACAACGGTCGGTAGGTCACGTGCACGGTGGTTTCGGTGATGCCGTACATGTTGATCAACTGCGGCGCGCAATCGCCGAAGCGTTCGAACCATGGACGCAGGCTTTGCACATCAATTGCTTCACCGCCAAAAATCACATAACGCAGGTGTTGCGTCAGCGACTGCCCGGGTTCGCAGGCGACCTGCATCAGCTGTTTGAACGCCGACGGCGTCTGGTTGAGCACGCTGACTTTTTCCTGGCAAAGCAGCGCGTAGACCTCCTGTGGCGAACGGCTGACCGCGTGCGGCACGATCACCAATCGGCCGCCATGCAACAGGGCGCCGAAAATTTCCCACACGGAGAAGTCGAACGCATACGAGTGAAACAGGCTCCAGACGTCGTCCTGGTTGAAGTTGAACCAGTTCGCCGTCGCCTGAAACAGCCGCATCACGTTGTGGTGCGGCAGCAGTGCGCCTTTGGGCTTGCCGGTAGAGCCCGAGGTGTAAATCACATACGCCAGGTTATCCGGGTGTACCACCACTTCGGGATTGTGCTCATCCTGCGGGTGGCTGGACGGCGGCTGGTCGAGTAACAAGCAGTGAACCTCGGCCGGCAGCGGCAATTGTTCGCGCAGATGCGTCTGCGTCAGCACCAGTGCGATGGCGCTGTCCTCGATCATGTAGGCCAGGCGTTCGGCCGGGTAGGCCGGGTCCAGCGGCACGTAGGCGCCCCCGGCCTTGAGGATCGCCAACACGCCGATGATCATGTCTGGCGTACGCTCGACGGCGATGCCCACCGGCACATCCGGGCCGACGCCCTCGCTGATCAGCCGATGGGCCAATCGATTGGCCTGGCGATTGAGCTCGGCGTAACTCATGTGCTGCTCGCCAAAGCTCAGGGCGATGGCCTCACCGGCCTTGCTGGCGTGGGCTTCGATCAAGTGATGCAGGCAGTGTTCGCGAGGGAGGCGGGTGGGTTGACGATTCCAGTCGGCCAGGGTGTGTTGACGCTCGTCCGGGGTCAGCAGTTGCAGTTCGCCGAGGGCGCGATCAGGGGCTTCGATGAGGCTCTGTAACAGGTTCTGCCAATGCCCGGCCATGCGTTCAATCGTCGCCGGGCTGTAGAGGTCGCGGCTGTACTCGAAGGTGGCGACAAGGCCTTGGTGCGAGTAATCGATATCCAGTGAGAGATCGAATTTGGCCTGGTTTTCCCCTGAACCGAGAAACTCCAGCGCCAGCCCGCCCCAGTCCATCGCGGGTGGTTCGGCGGTGCCGGTGCGCCAGTTGAATAACACCTGGAACAATGGATTGGCCGTCTGGCCGCCCGGTCGTTGCAGTTGATCGAACATCAGCTCCAGCGGGTAATCGGCATGCTCAAGTGCCGCCAAGGATTGCCCTCGAAGATCGTGCAAAAAATCCACGACGGTGCGGGTCGAATCGATCCGCGCCCGGTACACCTGAGTGCCGACGAAAAACCCCACTAGTTCTTGGGTTTCGCCACGGTTGCGGTTGGCGTTGGGCACGCCGACGGTGAAGTCGTGTTGGTTGCTGTAGCGGGCGAGCAGCAATTGCCAGGCGCCCAAGGCCAGCACAAACGGCGTCAGCCCCTGGCGCTGGCAGAAGGCGTTGAGTGCCTGGGACAGTGAGGTGGGAATACTCAATGACCGGCGCCCGGCGAGATGCTGTTGGCCAGTTGCGCGGGCAAAATCCTGGGGCAGTTCGAGCACGGGCAATTCGCTGCCCAGGTACTGGCGCCAGTAATCGCCGCTGCGCGCGCAAGCGGCACTGTCGAGGTATGCACCGCGTTGCCAAGTGGCATGGTCGGCGTATTGCATCGCCAGTGGCGGCAGTTGCGCGGTGTCGCCGAGGCGGGCCTGGCCGTAGGCGCGGGACAGGTCTTGCATGAGAATCGCATTGGACCAGGCATCGGAGACGATGTGGTGCATGTTCAGCAGCAACACATGCTCCCGGGTGTCGAGCTTGAGCAGCGTGGCGCGGATCAGCGGCGCTCGGCTCAGGTCGAACGGGCGCAGTGCCTGGTTCTGGATACGCTGCGCCAACTCATCGGCGCGGGCCTGGCTGTCGAGCGCCGAGAGGTCTTGCTTGTGCAGGGGCAGACGGGCGTGACGCTCAACGACCTGGATAGGTACGCCGTCGATTTCCTTGAACGCGCTGCGCAAAATGTCGTGTCGATCTATGACCCGGTCAAGCGCCACTTCCAGCGCCCGGGTATCCAGTTCGCCGGTCAGCCGCAAGGCGCGTGGCAGGTTATAGGCCGAGCTGGTCGGAGCCAATTGTTGCTCCAGCCACAGTCGTTGCTGGGCAAACGACAGCGGGGCTCGATCCAGGCGGCTGCGGGGCGACAAGGCCTGTACATCGTCTGCGGCATCGGCCAGTAAAAGCGCCAGCAGATCATCATCAAGAAGTTCGTTCATGGGGTTCTCGCAAAAGGCGGCAATGCGTCGGGCAGGGCTCAGGCCGTGGCGGCCGGAGCTTTTTCACTGATCACCTGACCCGCTTCCATGCGCACCAGTTGGTCGGCGACATCGAAGTAACGATCGTCGTGGGAAATGACGATGATGGTCTTGCCCAGGTACTTCAGTTCCGGCAGCAGTTCGGTGTAGAAAATTCGCCGGAAGACCGGGTCCTGATCGGCCGCCCACTCGTCGAACACCAGCACCGGGCGTTCCTCCAGCCAGGCGTTCAACAGCGCCAGGCGCTTGCGCTGACCGGTGGACAGATCAGTGGTGCTGAACGCGCCATCGCGGATGCTGACTTTGTGGGCGATTTCCAGGCGTTCCAGGTAACGGTTGGCGTCTTCGGGAACCTGCTGGTCGCCCTGCACCAGTTCGTCGAACAAGTAGTAGTCGGCAAAAATCGTGGTGAACAACTGGCGATAATCGTCGCGATTGTTGGCCAGCACCGGCGCGCCGTTGAGGATGATTTCACCGCCCTGTGGTGCGTAGAGGCCCAGCAGCAACTTGATCAGCGTGGTCTTGCCGCCGCCGTTCTCGCCGACGATGAAGACGATTTCGCCCTGGGCGATGGAGAGGTTGACCGGCCCGAGGGTGAAGGGTTTGCTGCCGTCCACCGGAGGGAACGCGTAATGCACGTCTCGCAATTCGAGGTGTTCGACGACCGTTTTGGGGGTGTTCTTGTCACTGAGCAGCAAGTGCGGCTCGGGCGAGGAAAACTGTTCGGCAAGGTCGGCAATACGCTTGAAGGCGATGTTGGCGCGGCTGACCACCGGCAGGGTGATGACCAGGTATTCCAGCGGGCCTTTCATGTACAGCAACACCAGCACGAAACCGCTGAGGACCGCTTTATCGGTGCCCAGCCAGAACGATTGCAGCGCCAGTGCCAGGCCGATGACCACGAAAAACAGCATCGAACCGAAGGTCTTGGCCACCACGAACGTGTTGATCGAACGGATGTGGGTATTGCAGATGTAGTCGGCGGTGCCTTCGATGCGCTGGCTGAACATGCGCTGGCGGCGTGGGCGATGAATGCGCAGCTCCTTGGCGCCGGCCGCAATCGCGCTGTAGTGTTTTTGCAGTTCGTCTTCAGCCTCGCGAGCCGCTTCGAAGCCCTTGATGCCCTTGGCCCGGGCCACATATTGCACCACGGTGCCGATCACCAGCGCCACCAGCAACAGGGCAAACATCGGCAGCGACAGATAAGCCAGGTAGCTCAGGCAACCAAGGGTCACGGTGAAGGCAATGGCCAGCGGCGCAAAGGAGAAGGCGAAGCTGCTGACGGTGTCGACATCGTGGGTCAGGACCGGAATGAGCCGATGGCTGCGATACCGCTCGATCTGTTCGATCGGTGCCAACAGGACTTTCTCACCCAGGGATTTACGCAGCCCGGCAATGATGCGCTGCCCGACATGATTGGTGCCGATATCCGACAGAGTCGACGCCACCAGGGCTAGCACACACAGGCCGACAAACGTCACCAGCACACTGGCGGGTGGGCTGCCTTCGCCGTTCAGGGCGTTGTTGATGGTCGCAAGCAGGGCGGTAATGCTGAGTCCACCCAGCATGCCAAGCATGATCGACAGCACCACGACGACCCGGAAAGGCTTGAGCAGGCTGAGGACTTCACTGATGGCTCCGCGGGAATTCGAGGTCATGGGGGTTTCCGCTTCAAGTGCCGTTAAGGGCAGAAGTTCAAGGGTTGAGGTTCAAGAGTTGAGCTGTTCCTGGGCGCGCATCACAGGTCCCGCGCGACGCGAAAACCGATCCAGTCGCCACGGGTATCGGGGTAGGTGGCATTACGGTTGCCCGAACGCGAGAACACCGGTGCTTCACCCCAGTCATTGCCACGAATGCGCCGGGCCTTGCAGTCGCCGGTCGACCACGCGCTGCCATCGCTCGGTGCACCGGAGTAGTTCTCGTTGTAGCAATCGGCGGTCCACTCATAGACGTTGCCGTGCATGTCGTACACGCCAAAGGCGTTGGCCGGGAAACTGCCCGCCGGTGAGGTGAAGTTGTAACCATCGGCGGCGCCGTAGGTGTTGGCGTGTTTGGCGATGCTGTATTCCTTGCCTTCATCGAACGGGAAGGGGAACGGGCCGCTGCTGCCCGCGCGAGCGGCGTACTCACGCAGTGATTCGCTGACCAGTCGATAGTGTTTGCCGGTCTTCTTCGAGAGCCAGGCCACGTAGGCATTGACCTCGGGGAAGTCCATGCACACCGCCGGATGCCTCGCGGTGCGTTCATAGCGCGGCACGCCGGCCTTGCACTCGCGGCCCGGCCGGGTGTCGCCGTCGGGCATGACGTAACCGCTGTCGCGCAGGTACGCGTCCCACTCGCCGGCCAACACCTGAAAGCGGCTGATGGCCAGAGGTTTGGCGAAGGTCACCGGGTGCAACGGGCCTTCGTCGGGCTCGCGGCCCACCTCATTGTCCGGAGTGCCCATGGTGAAGGTCCCGGTGGGCAGCGCCACCATTTCCGGGCAGTCCTTGCAGTCCTTGAAGACTTTCCCGGGCGGGGCGGGTGCGGCGGCCTGAGCGATGCCCGGTATCAGGCTTGCAACCACGGCGGCGAAGGCCAGTGTGGGGAGCGTCTTCAAGGAAAAACTACGCAGCTCACTGTTCATCATTGCTCTCGATAAAAAGTTAAAAGGAAAGGTGCGAAACCTGTGGGAGCGAGCCTGCTCGCGAATGCGGTGTGTCATTTAACGATGATGTTGACTGACTGGACGCCTTCGCGAGCAGGCTCGCTCCCACATGGATTGCGCTATTCATCATGGGGCTGGCGATCAGAGCTGTGTGCCGAGCAGCGCCATGAAACGGTCGACTTCAGCTTCGGTGTTGAGCAGCCCCGGCGCCGTGCGGATCACCGGACCCACGTCGCGCTCCACGGCATCGGCGATCACGCGGTTTTGCATCAGCCAGGCGGCGATCTTGTCGCTGCTCTTGCCCTTGACCCGGAAGAAGCTGAAGCCGGACGACAACTCGGGGCTCAGGGGGGTGACCAGTTCGATCTGCGGGTGCGCTTGCAGGCGTTTTTTCATGTAGCTGTTCAGGGCATGGATACGCGCCTGAACATCGGCCTTGCCCAATTGCAAATGCAGTTTGAAGGCTTCGTTCAGCGCCCAGCGGTACTCGAACGAGTGGTAGCCGCCCGGTGTCATGGTGGTGGAGAACGCCGTGGCTTCGGAGAAGGTCGGGATGATCGGCGTGACGTATTTGACCTCTTCACTGCGGCTGCAAACGATGCCCGTGCCACGGGGGCCGAACATCCATTTGTGGGTGCCGGCGATGAAGAAGTCGCAGTTCATGGCCGGAAAACTCAGGTCCTCGACACCAAAACCGTGCACGCCGTCGACCAGGTAAATGATGCGGTCCTGCTCGCTGCGGTGGCGGTTGTGCTTGTCCACCAGCGCGCCGATTTGCGCGATTGGCAGTTTCACGCCGCTGCCGGAGTGCACCCAGGTCATGCCCAGTACACGGGTTTCGGGTTTGATGTTCTGGTCGATCGAGGCAAGGATCTCGGCTTTGGAGGCCGTCTGCGGATCCTTGAACAGCCTGATCTTGCGCACCCGGGTGCCGTCCCGTTGGGTGCGCAGATTGAGGATCGTGTGGGTCGCGTAATGCTCGTGGGCGGTGGTGAGGATTTCCTGGTCCGGGCGCACATGCACACCGCCGTAAATTATCGCCAGGCCTTCGGTGGTGCTGCCGGTCAGCGCGATCTGTTTGGCATTGGCTTGCAGGTAACGACCCGCCCAGACACGTACCTCTTCTTCACGCTGCTCGATAACACCCAGGTCCCAGTCCATGGCCAGCCCAGGGTTTTTATCGAGAGCGGCACGGTGCATCTTGATCGCTTCACGCACCGGTTTGGGGTGCGAGGTGATCAGGAAGTTGGAGAAGTGCAGGTAGTCCGGATCCTGGTCGAACAGTTGTCGCAGTTGCGCCCATTTGTCCCCTGGCAGCGAGGGCTGTGGGGTGGCGCTGGCAACGTTGTGCAGGCCGGCAGTCAGGGGCAGGCCGGCGGCGAGGATCCCGGCCTGTTTCAGAAAGGTTCGACGATCGCTCATGGTTTGCTCGTGCCTTGATGTGAAATCAGCGCCGGCTTGGCGGCTTTCTGCACCTGGTCCCAGACCCGCAGGAAGTTGCCGCCCCAGAGCTTGGCGATGTCCGCCTCGGAGTAGCCGCGCGAGATCAGTTCCGCCGTGACGTTGCGAATTTCACTGACGTTGTTCCAGCCCTTGACCCCGCCACCTTCGTTGAAGTCGGAGCTGATGCCGACATGATCGATGCCGATTTTTCGCACCGTGTAATCGATTGCGTCACCGAGGTCCTTGAGGGTGGCTTTGGGTTCTTCTTCAAGAATCGCGTAGAGGCGGCTGGCGTACTGGCCGAATTTTTTCTCGGACCAGGCGGCGATGACCGGATCACCCGGCATCAGAGCCATGGAGAGGTTCGGCAGGGGGGGCAGGTCGAACTGTTTGCGCAGTTCGTTGAGTTTGTCCTGGGTGGTCTGGGTCAGCGGTCGCAGGTATTGGGAGAAACCGACCACCTGCACCACGCCGCCGCTGTTCTTGATCAGCTGCAATTCCTTGTCGCTGAGATTGCGCGGGATATCGACCATCGCCCGTGGCGCCGAGTGCGAAGCCACCATCGGCGTGCGGCTCAATTGCGCGACTTGCTCCAGGGCCTTGGTCGACATTTGCGACACGTCGATGATCACGCCCAGGTCATTCAAGCGATGCACTGCTTGTTTGCCCAGGTCCGAGAGGCCGTCGAGGGCATCTGGCGAGTCGTTGAAAAACGGCAAAGGGCGCGAAGAGTCGGCCCAGTCGTTATTGCCGATGTAGCTGAAACCGAACATACGCATGCCGCGTGCCGTCCACAGGTCCAGCAGGTTCAGGTCATGGCCCAGTGGATAGGCATTGAGCATGCTGATGAAAATTGCGAACTTGCCCTCTCCGTGTAATCGACGGAAATCGTCGGGGGTGTAGGCAATGGCGACCTGATTGGGAAAGTCGCGGACCATGCCGGAAATAATCTTGTAGCGGATCTCCTGCTGGTTGCGTGCCTCTTCGACGAAACCGGCGGTGGGCCTGTGCGGCGCGTTGGCGCCATTCCACAGTTCGGGCCAGCCGAAAATCGTCAGGGCCGCCCCGGACAGGTGTCCGCGGTTGGCCTTGACCAGATCGAACTGGCCCTTGCCGTCCTTGTCGGCTTCGTTGCCCCGCGTGCCGAAGTTCTGCATCAGGCTGATGTGGCTGTCGAAGGAGAGCATGCGCTCGTGCAACTCGTCGGCCTGTTTCATGACCTTGATCGGGTAACCGAGGTTGTCCTTGAACCCGTAATACCAGACCGCGAAGCCTGCACCGGCGCTGATCGCCAGGGCCAGCGGCAGGCCGATGTAAAGAGCCTTTTTCGAACGTGGTTTTGTCATTGCCATCTCAGTCAGGTTCGCCGCCCCGGTACAGGTGCAGGGGCCTTTGCTATCTGGGAGGAACGAGTAGCTGACGGGGAAATTTAGGTGGCCTCGCGGGCCTCTTCGCGGGCAAGCCTCGCTCCTACAGGTTTTGTGTCGTCCACATCATTGTGATCCACCACCAATCTGTAGGAGCGAGGCTTGCCCGCGAAGCCTTTAAATTTTCGGACCCAACAAACGTTCTAGCTTGGATAAAGCCTGCTTCATGGCTGACACAGGTAGGGCAATGACGATTTCTCGACGATGGTTCATGGCAGGCTTGGCGCTGACCGGCGCTGCTGTGCCTGCAGCTTTTTATGGGCATCGCGAATGGACGAAGCCGGATCCGACGATCACCCCCGGCGAAGCGACAGTCGATCTGGCGGATACCGCGGGTCAGCAGTTGGCCAACTCGCTGCGAGGCATCTGGGATATCCGCTTCGAAGGTTCCCGCGCGGGCCTCGACGGTTTACCCCAGAGCGGGCTGGAACTGTTTCTCGACATCGCCCAGCGCGGCCGCGGCCTGCGTGGCTGCCTCGATACCGCGCAACAGTTACGCAGCGAAACCGAGCCGCGTTACAAGGTGATCGGCGATCTGGTTTCGCCTGACGCCGGCCAGTTGTACTGGCGCCTGGTCGATACGCAATCGGCCAACGGCGCACCGGCTTATGAACTGGCGGTCGTGCTCGATGAGGTCTGGGCTGATTTCGGCAATGCTGGCAGTGGCACTCTCAGCGGGCGGATTCTGCGCCTGGATCGCCCACTCGGCTTGCCGGAACAGGACAATCGATTTGTCGCGCGCAAACGGCTGTTTCCCGAAGCCCGCGAGCGTGTCGGTCTGAATCCGCCGTTGCTGGCGTGGCTGATTTCCCCTGAACACCGCTTGTTCCACCAGCTCTGGCACGCCACCCGGGACAAATGGCACAAACTCTCCGAAGACCAGCGCGGTGCCTTGCGCGGCATCGGTTGGCAGCCGGGTCCGCGGGGCGAGGAGCGCGATGCCCGTGGGCCGCGCAAAGACCGTAATGGCTCAGGGGTCGACTTTTTCTTCATGCACCGGCACATGCTCGGCACTGCGCGTTCGATGCAGGACCTGCCGTCCTGGCCGAGCTTCCCGATGCCGCAACCGGAGCTTGAACGCGACCGTCAGGGCTTCGCCCGCTATTTCGACAATCACGATGGCACGGCGCTGCCGCCCACCTGGCTGGCCGCCGAAGACACCGAGTACACGCGGTGGGTCAGCGACATCAAGACCGCCGAGACCTATCACAGCAATTTTCAGGTTTGGGAATCGCGCTACCGTGATCCGCGTTATCTGTCGAAGCTGACCCTGGGGCAGTTCGGTTCAGAGATTGAGCTAGGCCTGCACGACTGGCTGCACATGCGCTGGGCCTCGGTGCCGCGCGATCCGTCCAACGGTCAGCCGGTTCCTTTTGCCCGGGATCCAGCGGACTTTTCCGCGCGTTGGTATGCACCGGAAAACGACTTTCTCGGTGACCCGTTTTCATCCCACGTGAGCCCGGTGTTCTGGCACTTCCACGGCTGGATCGACGATCGTCTGGAGGACTGGTTCCGCGCTCACGAACGCTTCCATCCGGGGGAGGTCAGCCGGCTCGAGGTCAATGGCGTGCCTTGGTTCGCCCCTGGGCGCTGGGTTGAAGTGGATGATCCATGGCTCGGCCCGAGTACCCACGGTTGCAGCACCACGCCGGGATTGCAGGCCGGCAAGTCGGTGGAAATGGACCCGGAAACCATGAAGCTGGCGCTGCGCATCACCTTTGGCACTGACGAAAAGAAACTGGCGGACTTGTTCCGTCGGGTGCCGCAACGGCCTTGGTATGCACGGAATCTGAAGGTCAAGCCGATTACCAGTTAAGACCGAGTCATCGTTCAATCGCGGGCAAGCCCGCTCCCACAGTGTTTGGTGGTGTTCACACTATTTGTGTACGACTCGGCCCCTGTGGGAGCGGGCTTGCCCGCGATAGCGGTTTAACAGCCAGCGCCATTACAACGTCTGCCACCCGCCACCCAACGCCTTGTACAACGCAATGCTCGCCTGCAACCTCGACAACCGCAGCTGCACATTCGAATCCTGCGCCGCGTACAACGTACGCTGGGTTTCCAGCACCGTCAGCAAATCCTCCGCCCCAGCCTGATAGCGGCTTTGTGCAATGTTGAACGCGGTCTGTGCCTGGTTCAGCTCTTCGCGTTGCCACTCCCGCTGTTCATCCAGGCCGCGAATGCTGTTGAGGGCTTTTTCGACGTCGGCAAAACCGTTGATGATCGCGCCTCGATAGGTTTCCAGTAGCTCTTGTTGACGCGCCGTGGCCTTGTCGCGCTCAGCGCCGAGGCGGCCGTTATTGAAGATCGGCGCGACCAGCCCGGCGGTGAGGTTGTAGAAAGGGTTGCGCAGAATGTCGTTGGCCGTGTTGGCGCCCGAGCCGATGCTGGCGCTCAGGGTCACGGCGGGCAGCATCGCGGCGCGAGCGACAGTGACGTCGGCCTGGGCGGCGGCCAGTTGCGCTTCGGCGCGGGCAATGTCCGGGCGGCGGCTGAGCAGCTCGCTGGGCAGCCCGGCACCGATGGCTGGCCACTGCAGTTGATCGAAGGACTCCTGGCTCGGCGTCAATTGCTGGACCGGCCGGCCAAGCAGGGCGGCGAGGCTGATCCATGCGTCCTCGGCTTGCTGGCGAATCAGCGGCAGTTGCCGTTGTTGCGCCGCCACCAGGCTTTTCTGTTGCGCCAGTTCCAGCGCGGTAGCCGAGCCTGAGTCGAAACGGGTCTGCACCAGTTTCAAAACGTTCTGAGCATTGGCCAGGTTCAGCTCGGCAATGCGACTCTGTTCACCCAGCGACAAGGCTTGCGCGTAGCTATTGGCAACCCCGCTGAGCAAGGTCAACTCAACCGTGGCCTGATCGAACTCGCTGGCTCGCAGCCCATATTGCGCACTGTCCCGGGACGCGCGTTTGCCGCCCCAGAAGTCAATTTCGTAACTGGCGCTGAAGTTGGCGTCGAAAAAATCCACGGCTTTGTCGTTGCTATCGACATCGAGTTGACTGTAGCCCTTGCCATGCAGCAGTTTCTGGCGGTTGGCGTTCATGCCGGCCTTGACCTCCGGCAGCTGCGAGCCGCCGGCAATCACCGTGTCGGCCTGAGCCTGGCGCACTCGAGCGATGGCGGCGGCCAGGTCATGACTGCCGACGCGGGCCTGTTCGATCAAACGATCAAGCTGCGAGCTGCCAAACTGCGTCCACCATTGGCGACTGCTCTGGGAAGTACTTTCGCGGTGCGGCGATTGCCAGGCCGACGGTGGTTGAATGCCACTGTCCGGGCGCGGGGCAGGGTGGCTGCACGCGCCAAGTAACAGGCAAAGGGTCAACAGGCTCAGTTGCGGTTTCATAGGTCGATCATTCACTGGTAAGGGCCGTGACCGGGTCGAGCCGGGCAGCTTTGCGGGCCGGCATGAAGCCGAAGACAACGCCGGTAATCAGTGCGCAGGCGAAGGCGCCGATGACGGCCGCCAGGGAAAAGGCGACCGCGACTTCGCTGAGCACCAATACGCCGCCGACGATCAGTGCCAGGGCGATTCCGGCGATCCCGCCGACCACCGAGAGCATCACCGCTTCAGTGAGGAACTGGCGCAGGATGTCGCGCTGACGGGCACCGGTGGCCATGCGGATACCGATCTCCCGGGTCCGTTCGCGCACGGTCATGAGCATGATATTCATCACCCCGATCCCGCCCACCAGCAGCGAGATCGCCGCAATCGAACCGAGCATCAGCGACAGCGTATTCTGTGTGCTGGCCTCGGCCTGAATCATCGCGGCATTGTTGGTGAGTTCGAAATCATGTTTGCCGTTGTGCAGGCGCAACATCAACTGTTCAATGGCTTTTTCGGTCTCTTTGACCTTGCGCGCATCGGCTGCGGCAATGGCTACGTATTCGGGGTTTTGGGTGCCGAACAGCCGGACACTGGCCGCCGAGTAAGGCACGGCAATCCGGTTGTCGCTGTCGGAATCGCCGGAACTGGCGCCCTTTTCAGCGAGTACGCCGACGACCTGAAAGGGCACGTTTTCGATCAGGATGTATTGGCCGATGGGGTTGGCGACATCCTTGAGCAGCTTGGTGCGAACCTTATGGCCGATCACCGCGACCGCCGCCGCGTTGTGTTCATCAGCCTCGGTGAAGTAGCTGCCCTGGACCACCGGCCAGTTGAAGATCGCCGGAAAGTTGGTGTCGTTGCCACCGACATAACTCAAGTGGTCTAGGTTGCCGAACCGCACCCCGGCCTCCGCGCCATTGACCGGCATGATCCGCATGACCTGCGGCAGGCTGGCCAGCGCCGCGACGTCATCCAGGGTCACAATGCCCGGTGGCGTGCGCGGGTTGGGGGCCGAGCCGCTGAGGTAGATGATGTTCGAGCCGAAGGCGCCCATCTGTGCCATCACCTGACGTTTGCTGCCTTCGCCGACGGCCAGCATCACCACCACCGAGGCGACGCCGATGATGATCCCCAGCAGTGTCAGGGCGGTGCGGAAGCGATTGATCCACATCACCCGCCAGGCCGCGTGTACGGCATCCACCAGTTCGCCTTTCCAGGCACCGGTGGCCTCGGCGCCTTCGGTCAGCCGCTTGCGCAAATCCACCGCTTGCAGCGCACCCGGATTGGCCGAAGTCTGGGCGGTGGGGTTATCGCGGGCGCTGTCGCTGATGATCAGGCCGTCACGGATTTCGATGACGCGTTTGGCCCGCGCCGCCACGTCACGGTCGTGGGTGATGAGGATCACCACGTGGCCCTGGCTCGCCAGTTCGTCGAGCAGGGCCATGACCTCGGCTCCACTGTGGCTGTCGAGCGCGCCGGTGGGTTCGTCCGCGAGGATGATGTGGCCGCCGTTCATCAAGGCGCGGGCGATGGACACCCGTTGCTGCTGCCCGCCGGAGAGCTGGTGCGGACGGTTGCCGGTGCGTGACGCCAGGCCGAGACGATCGAGCAGGGCGGCGGCGCGGGCGTGGCGTTCGGTCGCTGGGGTGCCGGCGTAAATTGCCGGCATCTCGACGTTTTCCTGGGCCGAGCCGGATGGAATCAGGTGATAACCCTGAAACACGAAACCGAACGCTTCGCGGCGCAGCCAGGCCAGTTCATCGCTGTCGAGTCGGGCGACGTTTTCACCGGCGAACAAATACTCGCCGGACGTCGGCCGGTCGAGGCAGCCGAGGATGTTCATCAGCGTCGATTTGCCGGAACCGGAAGCGCCGACAATCGCCACGAATTCTCCGGCGTGGATCGACAAGTCGATGCCGCGCAATACGTGAACTTCGGGTGCGTCGCCGCCACCATAGGATTTACGAATGTCCTGCAGGTCGATCAGAGGCGTTTGCATTCAGCCTCCGCTGCCGTCGGCGGGGCCGATCAACAGGTGATCGCCTTCGTCCAGTCCGTCGAGGATCTGCACCTTCAGGCGATCGCTGATGCCGGTACGCACGGTGCGTTGCTCGATGTCACCGTTTTGGGCGACGACCCGAGCGGATTGACTGTCGGCCTGCGAGCCGCCCTGCAAGGCTGCGACCGGTGCGGTGAGGACGTTTTTTGCCTGATTGGAGACAAAGAACACTTGGGTGGTCATTTCCGCCATCAGCGCGTTATCGGCGTTTTCCACGTCCAGCAGCACCGTGTACAGCACCACGCGGCCAGTGCCGCTTTTATTGGAACTGGCCGGGCTGCCGCCACCCCGGCTGGTTTGATCCAGCGGTTTGGGCGGTATCGGCAAGATCTGCCGTACCGTGCTGCTCCAGCGCCGATTGCCACCGCTGAGCGTGGTGAACCAGGCGGTCATGCCGGGTTTGACGTGTCCGATATCAGCCTCCGAAACCTCGGCCCAGACTGTCATGGGCGACAGTTTGGCGATGCGCAGGATCAGCGGCGTTTGTTGCTGGGCGTTGAGGGTCTGGCCTTCCCGGGCATCGAGAGCGACGATCGTTCCGCTCATCGGCGCGTAAATGCGCGTATAGCCGAGTTCGGCCTGATCGCTGCGCAGGCTGGCCTGGGCCTGGCGGATCTGCGCCTCAAACATGTCGATGCGCGCCTGGGTTGTGCGCAGTTCGGCCTGGGCCGTTTGCACATCTTCATCGCGCGTGGCACCGCCGGCGGCGAGGTTCTGTTGGCGTTGATATTTCTGCCGGGCCAGATCGTGCTGTGCCCGTTGCTCCTGAAGCTGCGCCTTGAGGTTGTCGATGGAAAAACGCCCGGCGTCGAGTTTGGCCTGTTGGGTGGAAGGGTCTATTTCCACCAGCAACTGGCCTTCCTTGACCACGTCACCGACCTCCACATGAATCTTGTGAATCTGCCCCGAGGCCTGGGCACCGACATCGACATAACGCCGCGGTTGCAGAGTCCCCAATGCCGTGACGCTGCTTTCAATGTCGCCGCGAGCAACCTGGACGGTGGCGAACCGATCTCGACCGGGAGGCAGGACCTGCCAGGCCGCGACGGCGATAACGGGGATCAGACAAAGGGCTACAAGCAGGGCGCGTCGGGTGTGACGGGGACGTTTCATGCAGGGTTCCGGCCAATAGGAATCGGCCCGTCATTCAGCTGACGCGCAAATCTGGCGACAGCCGAACGCTGTCGGAGGGCCGACAGATACGGGGAGCTGTCCTGTAAACGATGAAAGAGGCGGGGAATTTAAGCGTGGACACGTAGTGTTACAGACAAGGGTTACAGGTATAGGACAGCACTATTTATCAAGCAAATAGAAACAGCGCTTTAAATCTATATGAGAATTACTATAAATTACACGCTCGAAATTGCCATTATCGTGCCACTGCCTGCCTGGCGGTCGCGGATCTGGCTCAAGGATAGAAACCGCACCCCGTGCGGCCGGGAGTCATGTTGGAAAACTACTATCGCGAGCTGGTGTGTTTCCTGAACGCCAAGCTAGGCAACCGTCAGGTGGCCGAAGATGTGGTGCATGACGCTTATCTGCGGGTGCTGGAGCGTTCCAGTGAGACGCCGATCGAACAACCCCGGGCGTTTCTTTATCGCACCGCGCTCAACCTGGTGATCGATGACCACCGCCGCAATGCCTTGCGCCAGGTCGAATCCCTGGACGTGCTCGACAGCGAAGAGCGCTACTTCACGCCATCCCCCCACAACAGCCTCGATCACGGTCAACGCCTGGACATGCTCCAGCGCGCACTGGCGGAGTTGCCACGGCTGTGTCGCGAGAGTTTTCTCTTGCGCAAAATCGACGGCTTGTCGCACCCGCAAATCGCCGAGCACCTGGGGATTTCCCGGGCGCTGGTGGAAAAGCACATCGTCAATGCCATGAAGCATTGCCGGGTGCGCATGCGCCAGTGGGACGCTCACTGATCGCCACCGTTTAATCAGGCCTCGCTAAATTTTTTTTCATTGTCCTCGTTCCTATTCAACAGACGATCTGCTGCCGCACAAGGCCGGTCAGGTCACCCAGGCTTTATCCCCGCTGGTCCGGGGTTCATCCAGAGGACACTGGAAATGACACAGGCAATTGCATCGCCCATCGTTCACGACCTGATCGGCGTCGGTTTCGGCCCTTCGAACCTGGCTCTGGCCATCGCCCTGCAAGAGCGCGGGCCGAGCCAGGGCGAGCTGGATGTGCTGTTTCTCGACAAGCAGGCGGACTACCGCTGGCACGGCAACACCCTGGTCACCCAGAGCGAACTGCAGATTTCCTTCCTCAAGGACCTGGTGACGCTGCGTAACCCGACCAGCCCGTATTCTTTCGTCAATTACCTCAAGCAGCACGGTCGTCTGGTGGACTTCATCAACCTCGGCACCTTCTATCCGTGCCGCATGGAGTACAACGACTACCTGCGCTGGGTCGCCGGGCAATTTACCGAGCAGAGCCGCTACGGCGAGGAAGTGCTGGCCATTGAACCTGTGCTGCACCACCAGCAGGTCGAAGCACTGCGGGTGATCTCGCGTGATACGCAAGGTCAGCAGCATGTGCGCACCACCCGTTCGGTAGTGGTCAGCGCCGGCGGCACACCGCGCATTCCCGAAGCGTTCAAGGCACTGAAGGATGACGGCCGGGTGTTCCACCACTCCCAGTACCTGGAGCGCATGGCCAGGCAGCCGTGCGTGAACAACCAACCGATGAACATTGCGATCATCGGCGGCGGGCAGAGTGCGGCGGAAGCCTTCATCGACCTGAACGACAGCTTCCCGTCGGTGCAGGTGGACATGATCCTGCGTGGCTCGGCCCTGAAGCCGGCCGATGACAGCCCCTTCGTCAACGAAGTGTTCTCGCCGGAGTTCACCGACCTGGTGTTCCAGCAGGCCAGCAGCGAACGCGAGCGCTTGGTCAACGAGTACCACAACACCAACTATTCGGTGGTGGACATCGATCTGATCGAACGCATCTACGGCATCTTCTACCGGCAGAAAGTCTCGGGCATCGCGCGCCATGCGTTCCGAACCCTGACCACTATTGAAAAAGCCACCGCCACCGAGCGCGGTATCGAACTGGCGACGCGCAACAACGCCACGGGTGAAGTCACGGTGCGCTGCTACGACGCCGTGGTACTGGCTACCGGTTACGAGCGTCAGATGCACCGCAAGTTGCTGGCGCCGCTGGAGCAATACCTGGGCGATTTCGAGGTCGATCGCAACTACAAACTGATCACCGACGAGCGTTGCAAGGCCGGCATCTACATGCAGGGCTTCTGCCAGGCCAGCCATGGCTTGAGCGACACCTTGCTGTCGATCCTGCCGATCCGCGCCGATGAAATTGCCGGCTCGTTGTATGACCATGGCAAGTCGCGTGGGCATGGTCGGTCGGTAATGGATTTGTTGTTGGCCACAGCGAGCTGAGATCTTCGGTGTCTGTGAGGCCGCTATCGCGGGCAAGCCCGCTCCCACAGTTTGATCTTCAGTCACCAAATCTGTGTTCACTGAAGATCCCTGTGGGAGCGGGCTTGCCCGCGATGGCGCCCTCAAAAGCACCACAAATCTAAAATCCTGAACCCGGCGAACCCCGGCCCGTCCCTGTGCACCACCATGCCGATGGGATAATTGACACAGCTTTTAGGAAACGTCCTACAGAACGCTTCCTTGGTCTTGCGTAGTCTTGCCGCCTCACTCATCAGTCATTGAACTGGAGGCTCGCGATGACCAACAAAGCTTTGCGTATCCTGATCGCCGACGAACAGCATTTTCACCGGATGAAAACCGAACGGCTGTTCAATCAGCTCGATTACTACCGGGTAGCGCCGGTGCAAAGCCTTGCGGAAATGCTGACTCTGGTCGAGTACAGCTGCGAGCCATTTGATCTGGTGGTCATCAATGCCTCACTGGCGGGAGGGGCATTGGACCTGCCCGGGTTCTTCCTCGATAACCGCCAGGTTCACCACGCCTTGATTTACGCTGGCCAGCAGGCACAACTGGCGCCAACTTCTGCCGTCGGTGTTGAGCAGAAGGTTCAGATAAGCCACGCGGCGCTGCCGGATTTTACGTCCATTCAACGGCTGATGGCGTTCATCGATCCGCCTGCGTGTGAAGCTGCACAGCCCCCGGTGTATGCGCGGTATCTGCATCAGATCGGTTGATTCCGGGGTTACCGTTCGTCGGTACTATCATTTCTGTCAGGTACATTCTTTCTGCCTTCCATGCAAAAGTCTTAGCGCAGCCGTTGAGTCCGGTTCGTCGTTATCCGGCGTGCATTGGTGCGCAATCGTCAGATCTTTGCACAGGGAATTACCATGAAGTCAGTGCTGATTGTGGACGATCATCCGGTGGTACGCGCCGCAGTCAAAATCGTATTGGAGAAGGAGGGTTTCAAACGAATTTATGAGGCGTCCAGCGGTAGCGAGGCGTTGTCGATGCTCCGAGAGCATTCACCCACGCTGGTGGTGCTGGATCTGGTCATGCCCGAGGGCGATGGGCTGGATGTGCTGGAGCGGATCAAAGCCTGTGACTTGTCGTGCCTGGTGCTGGTGTTCTCGTCGCTGGACCCGTGGTTCTTTCAGGAGCGTTGCATGCGCGCCGGGGCCATGGCGTATGTCGCCAAGACCAACGTCCTGAGTCAATTGCAAAAAGCCGTGCATGCGGTCATGACCGGTTACACCTATTTTGCGCGGCTGCCTTCGGGATCGCAGGACGCCCTGCAACGCAGCGAAAAACAAATGATCGACAAACTCTCCAACCGCGAACTGACCATCCTGCAATACCTGGCCCGGGGCACGAGCAACAAGGCCATCGCCGAGCTTATGCACCTGAGTCACAAGACTGTCAGCACCTATAAAACCCGCTTGATCGAAAAGCTCGGGGTGAACGCGGCGGTGCACTTGCGGGACTTCGCCAAGCGTAATCATCTGATCTGAGCGAGCCCGATCATGCGCATGTTGCTGTTGACCTTGGCACTGAGTCTTTTAACGCAGTTGCCTGCGGCGATGGCCGACGAGCCACAGCGGTTGCAATTGCTGGGGCGCTCCACAGTGGAGGGTTTTCAGGTCAGGCTGGATGAAAAGGACTGGCAATGGCTACGCGATAAACGGGTCCTGCGCCTGGGGGTGACGGGGGCGGACTACCCGCCATTCGAGTTAACACGCCATCGCGATGAGCTGGAAGGCATCACCGCCGATTACGCCGAGCTGCTGGGGCAACTGCTGCACGTCAAGATCGACGTGCTGCGTTATGCCACTCGTGAAGCAGCCATGGACGCCCTCAAACGCCATGAGCTGGATCTGCTCGGCACCTCGAACAACTTCGAGGTGGCCGACCCTGCGCTGACCCGGTCCCGAGCCTATGCCGAAGATCAGCCCATGCTGGTCACGCGACTGGACGAGCGAATGCCCGTCGACCTTGCCGGCAAACGCATCGCCATGGTCGAAGACTATTTGCAGGCGCAGACGGTTGAAGCGTTTTATCCCGATGCAAGTTTGCAGCTCTATCCTTCGGCACTCGACGCGCTCGGAGCGGTAGCGTTCGGGCCAGACGATGTGTACCTCGGGGATTTCATCAGCGCCAATTACCTGATCAACAACAACTACCTCAATAACGTTCATCTGGCGGGGCCTTCCGGTCTGGATGCCAATCCGTTCGGCTTCGCTTTGGCGGTGGATAATCCGCGTCTCAAAAGCATCGTCGATAAGGCTCTGGCGGCGATTCCGATGGACCAGCGCGCGGTCATCGAGGTGCGCTGGAGTGCCGGCAGGGCCAATACGGCAGGTCAACAGCAGGTGCGTTTGAGCCCCAGTGAACAACGTTGGCTGGACCGGCATCCGACAATCACTGTCGGCGCGATCGATAACTTTGCCCCGCTGACGTTCTACGATGCCCAAGGCCGGCTCAGCGGGTTTACCGCGCAGTTGCTGACGCTGATCAGCCAGCGCAGCGGCTTGAGTTTCCAGGTGCAACGCGGCCACTCACTGGACCGGCAAATCGAGCAACTGCGGGACGGCGAGATCGACCTGTTGCCCGTGGTCACGCCCAGTACCGAGCGTGAGGACACGTTGCTCTTCACCCGCGCCTACCTCAGCAATCCATTTGTATTGGTCAGTGCAACTACCCAAGGCAGCCCGAGGACGCTGGACGAACTGGCCGGTAAACGCCTGGCGATTTATCGCGATCATCCGTTGTTCGGATTTATCCAGGCCCGGGCGCCGCAGGTGCGCCTGGTCGAAGTGCAAAGCCCGGCCGAGGGCATGGACCGGGTGATCAAGGGGCAGGCTGATGCGACGCTCAGTTCATTGATCGTCGCCCGTTACCTGATCGCTCGGCATTACCGTGATCGTCTGCGCGTCAGCAGCACCGTGGGCGATCAACCGGCCCGCATTGCCTTGGCCACCGACCGCGGCGCGCTGGAGTTGCACTCGATTCTGAACAAGGCATTGCTGAGCATTTCGCCTCAGGAAATGGACGATCTGGTGGCCCGCTGGAGTCATGATGTGGTGCTGGATGACAGCTATTGGCTACGTCATCGTCAAGGCATTCTTCAGGCGTTTGCCGTGGCTGGCGTCCTGTTGTTGCTGGCCCTGGGCTGGATCGCCTGGCAGCGTCGGCAGATCCGCCAGCGTCAGCAGTGGTTGCAGCAATTGCAGGAGGCCAAGAACGAGGCGGACGATGCCAACCGCGCCAAAACCACTTTTCTGGCGACCATGAGTCATGAGATCCGCACACCGATGAGCGCCCTGATCGGCATGCTCGAACTGGCCCTGAAACGTGCCGACGAGGGCGTCACCGATCGCGTTGCCATTGAGGTGGCGTCCAGTGCCGCGCAACAATTGTTGGCGCTGATCGGTGACATTCTGGACATCGCCCGCATCGAGTCCGGGCATTTATCCCTGACACCTGAGCGGGCCAATCTTCGGCGGCTGGTGGAATCGGTGTGTGGGGTTTTCGAAGGCCTTGCACGGCAGAATGGGCTGGCGTGGCGAGTCGATCTGGATGAACACAGCGACTGCGACGTGTTGCTCGACCCCACGCGTTTCAAGCAGGTGCTGTCCAACCTGCTGAGCAACGCCATCAAGTTCACCCGGGAGGGCGAGGTGAGCCTGACGCTGCGGGTGACGCCTGTTACGCCGGAGCATCTGTCGGTCAGTGTGCGCATTGAAGACACCGGTATTGGCATCAGCGACGCCGACCGGCAACGGTTGTTCAGTCTGTTCGCCCAAGCCAGCAATAACCAACAGTCAGCTCGCGGCGGCTCCGGGTTGGGCCTGGTGATCAGCCGCACATTGTGCGAAATGATGGGCGGTCGGTTGCAACTCGGCAGCGTCCTCGGGCAAGGCACACAGGTCGACATCAACCTTGAGCTGATCGCACTGCAACCGTTGCCTTCCATTGAGGCAGTGGACAGCGGGTTGCAGATGTCGACGCGACCACTGACGATTCTGGTGGTCGACGATCACCCGGCTAATCGACTGTTGCTTTCACGGCAACTGAGCCACCTGGGACATCGTGTTCTGGAGGCCGAAGAGGGCGCTCGGGGGCTTGAGCTGTGGCGCGAACATGAGTTCGATCTGGTGGTTACCGACTGCAATATGCCCAGGCTCAGTGGCTATGAACTGGCGGGTGCAATCCGCGATGAAGAGCGCGACCAGGGATTACCGTCGACGCTGATTCTGGGGTTTACCGCCAATGCGCAGCCCGAGGAAAAAGTCCGCTGTCTGGAGGCAGGAATGGATGACTGCCTGTTCAAACCCATCCTTTTGGCAGACTTGAGCGCATGGCTGGCGTCCAGGTTTGTGAGCGAAGCGCCAGAGACGCTCGAAGAGCAACCTACGCCCGAGATGGACCTGAGCGGCCTGGAGCAATACGTCGGTGCGGACCGCACGCTGCTCGATCAGCTGGTGCGCGAACTGGCAGTGACCAACCGGGTTGATCGGGATGATCTGCTTGAGGCGCACGCCAGTGGCAATCGCCATGACCTGCAAGCCTTGGCGCACCGCATCAAGGGCGGTGCGCGCATGGTCCGGGCGATGCGTTTGATCGACCGCTGCGAACAACTGGAGCGCGTCATCGAGGCGGGGGAGCTGGCGCTGATCGACGAAGCTGTCGATCAGCTGCAGCACGCTATGTCATTGCTGGACAAGCACTTGATCGCAGATATGAGACAGGGCTGAAACTCAATCCCACTGCGGCGCAATGCCTTTGGGGCTGGTCAGCCGCTGACCGCGATCCAGGCCCGCGATCAGCGCCATGTCGGCGTCGCTCAGGGTCAGGGCACAGGCTTGCAGGTTGCCTTGCAGGTTGGCGCGTTTGGTGGAGGAAGGAATTACCGCGTACCCAAGCTGCATGGCCCACGCCAGCGTGACTTGGGCCGGTGTCGCCTGAAGGCGATCGGCGATCTGCTGGATGACTGGATCCTTCAGTACTTCGCCGTAGGCCAGGGTCATGTAAGAGGTGATCCGGATGCCTTGGCTTTGGGCGAATTCGACAACCTTGCGGTTTTGCAGGTACGGGTGCAGCTCGATCTGGTTGGTGGCGATGTTCTCGGCACCGATGGCAGCAATGGCCTGTTGCATCAGGTCGACCGTGAAGTTGGATACGCCGATTTGTCGGGTCAGGCCCAGTTGTTTGGCTTCGAGCAAGGCGCCCATGAATTCTTCGACCGGGACCTGATCTTCCGGCGACGGCCAGTGGATCAGCGTCAGGTCCAGGTAATCGGTTTGCAGCTTGTTCAGGCTCTCTTTGAGGCTGTCGATCAACCGGTCTTCGGCAAAGTTGGCGACCCAGATTTTGCTGGTGATGAACAGCTCGTCACGAGCAATGCCGCTGGCAGCGATGGCCTGGCCGACCTCGGCTTCGTTTTCGTAGATTTGCGCGGTATCGATGACCCGGTAGCCCAGCTCAAGACCGGTGCTCACCGAATCGATGACCACCTGGCCTTGCAAGCGAAAGGTACCAAGACCGAATGCGGGGATAGACATCAATGACTCCAGGGGTTGCAGTGGGAATGAGCGGGAGTATCCCCGGCGGCACCCTTGAGAAAAACCGCTGGTTGGGCAAAGCACTGTTTACCGCAAGTCATGAATGGGATGTTTCAGTGGCATTGATGGTGTTTGGTCCGACGCCTTCGCGAGCAAGCCCGCACACACATTGGATCTGTGGTGTACGCAGATCCAATGTGGGAGCGAGCTTGCTCGCGAAGGGCGCGACTCGGTGCTGGAACTTGACCCCACCCCTAAGCAATATCGCTATGGCTGAATTCCTCGCCCAGAAAGTCGATCAAGGTCCGCACCGACGGCAGCAATCCGCGTCGTGAGGGGAAGATCGCGTGCACGATTCCGCACTTGGGTGTCCAACCCGGCACCAGTTCCACCAGTCGGCCGGCGGCAATCTCATCGCGCACCACCACACTGGGCAGGTGGGCGATGCCGATGCCGGCGAGCACCGCGTGACGCAAGGCCAGCAAGTCGTCGGTGACCATCCGCGGGGTATGACGAATCAGCGCGCTGGCGCCATCGGCACCGAACAATTCCCACTGATATTCACGCTGCGCGCCACCCCAATGCACGCTCGGCAGACCGCTTAGGTCAGCCGGCGTGGCCGGTGACGACAAGCGCGACAGAAATGCCGGACTCCCCACCAGGCATTGGGTGCTGTTGCCCAGTACCTTCATCACCATGTCGGTGTTTTCCAACGGCGGAAAGCGCACGCGCAGCGCGATGTCGAACCCTTCGTGGATCAGATCAACCCGGCGGTTGGTGCTTTCGATGAACAACTCCACCAACGGGTATTTGAGCATGTAGCGGGTCAGCATCGGCCCGACCCAGGTGTTCAGCAGCGCGGTCGGGCAACTGATGCGCACCAGGCCCTGGGGTTCGGAGCGATTGCGTTCGATCAGTTCGGCGGCGCTTTCGGCTTCGACCCGCATGGCCAGGCAACGCTGGTAATAAGCCTGGCCGATTTCGGTCAACGAGCAATGCCGACTGCTGCGGTGCAGCAAGCGCACACCGAGGCGTTCTTCGAGTTCGGCAATGCGTCGGCTGAGCTTGGATTTGGGCATGTCCAGCGCGCGTCCGGCCGGGGCGAAACCGCGGTGCTCCACCACTTGGGTGAAGTAGTACAGGGTGTTGAGGTCTTCCACCATCGTTCTCCAAATAGAACGCTAAGGCCGATTTTTGCAGTCTAGCGCACCAAAGGCACCGGTTTTAAGCTTTGTCCATCGCGTCACACAACAGATTTGGAGGAAATGATGAAAAACATCATCGGTATCTACACCAGCCCACGACCTCACTGGGTCGGCGACGGTTTTCCGGTTCGCACGCTGTTTTCCTACGACAACCTGGGCAAACACATCAGCCCGTTTCTGCTGCTGGATCATGCCGGCCCTGCCGAATTCACCCCGACCACCGAGCGTCGTGGCGTTGGTCAGCATCCGCACCGCGGTTTTGAAACCGTGACTATCGTCTACAAGGGCGAACTGGAACACCGCGATTCCACCGGCAGCGGCGGCAAGATCGGCCCCGGCGATGTGCAATGGATGACCGCGGCTTCGGGGATTCTCCATGAAGAGTTCCACTCCGAAGGTTTCGCCAAGAGCGGCGGCACCCTGGAAATGGTGCAGCTGTGGGTCAACCTGCCGGCCAGGGACAAGATGGCCGAGCCCGGTTACCAGACAATTCTCGACGCTGACATTCCGAGCATTCCACTGAAGAACAACGCTGGCAGCCTGCGCTTGATCGCCGGTGAGTTCGAAGGTCATCGCGGCCCGGCGCGGACCTTTACACCAATCGATGTGTGGGACGTTCGCTTGAACGCCGGCAAGTTGCTGACCCTGGACCTGCACGAAGGGCGCAACACCGCGCTGGTGGTGCTGCGCGGCACGGTTCAGGTCAACGGTGCGGAACTGGTGCGAGAAGGGCAGTTGGCGTTGTTCGAGCGCGACGGTGATCAGCTCAGTCTGCAAGCCCATAACGACGCCGTGGTGTTGCTGCTAAGCGGCGAGCCGATTGACGAGCCCATTGTTGGCCACGGCCCGTTCGTGATGAACACCGAGCAAGAAATTCACCAGGCCTTTGCCGACTTCCAGTCGGGACGCTTTGGCCGGATGAGTGATTGAAATCATTCTTGTAGCGCTGTGGCGTGCCGGGTTTGGCTGACTACGCTTGCCTGGCCACGTTTAAACGAAAAATCAGAGTTCACTTCCGCCGGCCCGTTCGGCATCGATAAAAAGCGAGGATTACCCCATGACTACTTCCTACAAACGTCTCGACAAGGATAACGCCGCCGTTCTGCTGGTCGATCATCAGGCAGGTTTGCTTTCTTTGGTGCGCGACATCGATCCGGACCGTTTCAAGAATAACGTGCTGGCCCTGGCCGACCTGGCCAAGTACTTCAAGCTGCCAACGATTCTGACCACCAGTTTCGAAACCGGCCCCAACGGCCCACTGGTGCCGGAACTCAAGGAGTTGTTCCCGGATGCGCCGTACATCGCTCGCCCCGGCCAGATCAATGCCTGGGACAACGAAGACTTCGTCAAGGCGATCAAGGCTACCGGCAAGAAACAACTGATCATCGCCGGTGTGGTGACCGAAGTCTGCGTGGCGTTCCCGGCGCTGTCGGCCCTGGCCGAAGGTTTTGAGGTGTTCGTGGTGACCGATGCTTCCGGCACGTTCAACGAACTGACCCGTCAATCGGCGTGGGATCGCATGTCCTCGTCCGGCGCCCAACTGATGACCTGGTTCGGCCTGGCCTGTGAACTGCATCGCGACTGGCGCAACGACGTGGAAGGCCTGGCGACTTTGTTCTCCAACCACATCCCGGACTACCGCAACCTGATGACTAGCTACAACACTCTCACCAACAGCAAGTAATTAATGTGTGCGGGCTTATGTTGCGAGGGGGCTTGCCCCCGTTGGGGCGCGAAGCACCCCTAAAACCAGTCACCGCGATCTTGAATTAGAACGCGGTGACCCGGTTTTACGACTGCTTCGCAGCCGAACGGGGGCAAGCCCCCTCGCCATATAAGCCCGCTCCCACATTGGTTTTGTGGTGTTTTTGCCGATCGCAGGCTTCGCCAGCTCCTACAATCTGTGAGATCTTCGCGCCACTGGCCCTTGCTGGAGTTGTTTGATGCTGTCACTGCTCACCGATCATCCGTTGTTCTGCGCGTTTATCCTGATTCTGATTGATCTGGTGTTGTGGCGTTTGATCGCAGCCAGCGGCAGCAATTGGAAACTGGCGGTGCGGCTGGTGATTTTCGCGCTGTTCAGCATGCTGCTGTTCAACGAAGGCTTGAACCCGATGGAGTCGGCGCCCTGGGCCGACAATGTGCCATTGCACCTGGCGGCGACCGGTTTGCAAATTGGCTGGTGGCTGTTCGGCGCGCGCACCCTGACGGTGTTGATCGGCGTGGGGATGATGCAACGGGTCGGGCACACCGGACGCTTGTTGCAGGATCTGCTCGGCGCAGTGATTTTCCTGATCGCGATCATCGCCGCCCTGGCGTACGTTCTCGATCTGCCAGTCAAAGGCGTGCTGGCAACGTCCGGCGCGTTGGCGATCATTGTCGGCCTGGCCTTGCAAAGCACCCTCAGCGACGTGTTCTCCGGGATCGTCCTGAACACCACCAAACCCTATCAACTGGATGACTGGATCTCCATCGACGGCACCGAAGGCCGGGTCATCGACATTGACTGGCGCGCCACGCGCCTGCAAACCGCGCAAGGCAGCATGGCGGTGATTCCCAACTCCCTGGCGGCCAAGGCCAAGATCATCAACTTCAGCCGGCCCAGTGACATTTTCGGTGTATCGATCAGCTTGCAAGTGAGCCCCCACGCTCGTCCGCAAAAGGTGATCGATGCACTGGAGCGGGCCATGCAGGGCTGTCGCCTTCTGTTGAACAAACCAGCGGCGAGTGTGACGTTGAAAACCTCCTGCGGCACCGGCGCGGAATACGAAATCAGCGGTTTCGTGGTCTCTATGGATCAGAAGCGCACGGTGCGCAATCAGCTGTTCGACTTGGCATTCCGGCACTTGCAGGCATCGGGTATCAACTTGCTGTCGAGCACCGAGCCCAACACGTCCGCTGCCCTGTCACGGCCGCTGGCACTGCTGGAAAGCTCGAGTATTTTCTCGACTCTGCGTCAGGAGGAGAAAGAAGCCTTCAGCCAGAACATGACCCTGCAAACCTTCCGCGCCGGGGAAATGATCTTGTCGGCGGGGGAGGTCAGCGATCATTTGTTCATCATCGAATCAGGCGTGGTATCGGTGGAGCTGAGCCGTGGCGGGGTCAAGTTCGAATCCGGGCGCATGGGCCCGGGGGAGGTGATTGGCGAGGCCGGGATACTGTCAGACTCGTCAGTGCCGGCGGACATCAGCGCCAAGACTTTTTGCAGTTTGTACCGGATCGAAAAGGAATACCTCAAACCGTGCCTGGAGGCGCGGCATGACATCAGCGAAGCGATGAAGACATTGCTCGATTTCCGTTTGCACAAGGCTCAGACGTTTGCTCAGGAAGTGCCGAAGGTAGTGGCGAAAAAGGGCTTTTTGCAGTGGTTGCGTAGCCACACTTGACACGCTGATTGCATTGGCGGGCGATGGGGCCTATCAGTCTTCGGTTGCTTGCGCTGGCTGGGTGTTGGCGTAGCGACGCAGGACATAGTAGAACGGCCGGCCATTCTGATAGACCAGGTTGACCGGCAGTTTCTCGATGTCAGCCCGGGACATCAATCGGTATTTCTGGCCGTCATCCAGCACTGCGCCATGCCACGGTGTACGCCAGATGTTGTCGCAATCCATCAGCTTGATGCCGATCTTCTTACTGTGCGGTGGCTGAGGGTGGATCGACAGGCGAATGGCTTCGGGAAACACTTCTTCCACCAATGCACTCCAGGCGTTACTGCGAATGATCACCTGATAAGCGAGCGCCTTGGATTCTTCTTTTAGTTTGTTCTTACTGCGGTCCGGTTTGCGGAACTTGAGGTCGGTAAACATAAAACGGTGAATACCGTTAAATAGGTTGGCGGTTTCTGGGTCGGTTTTAACGGCGGCCTTCAAGGTTTCCAAGGGACGACCGTAGAGTTCGACAAGTTGCTGGCGAATATGCTCGAAGTTATGACTGTTGAAGTGGTCCTCAAGGTTGAATAGTTGAATGTTGTCCAGGTGATGCTCGTCCAGGATATGGCGTATGGCCTGTCCATAGTGGGTCACCTCTTCATCACGAACCCCCACGCAGTCAGAAAAGGCCCGACCATCCGAGCAGATGATGATGTTCGCGCCGGGGGGATAGACTGCGGTGATTTTCAGGCACAACGCGTTGAGTTGCTGCAGGCTAAGGTGTTCGCCAAGGTCGGGAGCGGAGCCCAGGACCTTGGACAGATTGGGCGACTTGGCGGGGAAGGCGGGTAGAATAAAGCGGATGGGGGCGCCTTGCTCCATCGCGGCAACGATCTTGTGAATGTGCAGTTGCAGGCAAACTTTGCAGGGGAACATCAGGCAGCGGTCATGCTCCTCGGTCAGCCGGCGTTGTCGGTAGATAATTCTAAGAATACTTCTGGCTGTTTGTTCATGTTCAGGCAGTGGCAAAGAACTTGCGACAGGCAAGGGGTGGTCGGTATTCGAGTCCATTCGAATTTTTCCTTGTAAAAATAGTGAAGTTTGATGAGACGAATTGCCTCTGGAGTGTAACGTTATTGATTTAGTTGGCGAGATGGGGAAGTGCGGGGATTTGTTTTCGTTTATTACGCTTGAGGTGTTGTGTCGCTAGCGGGCGGCTGTTCATTGTTGCCAAGGCGCCCTGGCCTGAGTGCAATTAAGTGGCGTGGACCGAGATCTGGAAATTCTCAAGCCGCACGTTGTTTTTTCACGGCGACCAATGGCCTCCTCGACTTTTGCAATATTGGCTATTTGGCAGGTTGGCTCGGGGGATTAACGTAGCGTCAACCCCACCCACTGGAGTTCCACCATGCAACCTCGTATCGATTTCTACACCGCCTCCCCGGACGGCCTGAAAGCCATGATGGCCCTGGAAGCCGCCGTCTCGAAGCTGCCGCTGGAAAAGTCGCTGATCGAACTGGTCAAGCTGCGCGCATCACAGATCAACGGCTGTGCCTTCTGCATCGACATGCACACCGCCGATGCCATCAAGGGTGGGGAAACGCCACGCCGGCTGTTTGCCGTGACGGCCTGGCGCGAGGCACCGTTCTTCACCGATCGTGAACGCGCCGCACTGGCCTGGACCGAATCCTTGACCCAACTGAGCCTGACTCACGCCCCGGACGAAGACTATGCGCTGCTCAGCGCCGAGTTCAGCCCCAAGGAAATGGTCGACCTGACCGTGGCGATTTCCACCATTAACAGCTGGAATCGGCTGGCCGTGGGTTTTCGCAAAATGCCTCATGAGTAAGAATCGGGCTCAATGCGCATCGGCACTTGGCGCGGCCGGTGGTTGCACCTTGCGCATCAAGGGCACCATCGCCGTGGCGAGGATGAAGCAGACCATGATCATCAGGAACGCGTCGCCAAAAGTTTGCGTCTGCGCTTCGCGGTAGGTCAGCAGCCATAGCTGACGCAGGCTGGCGGTGACGCCGATGTCACCGCTCTGGCCGAGGGTAGCGAAGTTGTTGCCGACCTGGGACAGCCACTGATTCAGCGCTTCGTTGGTGCTGTTGAGGTTCTCCGCCAACCTTGTGAAGTGCAGGTTGGTGCGGTCATTGAGGATGGTCGCGCACGCGGCGATACCCATCGCGCCGCCGAGGTTGCGCATCAGGTTGAACAACCCCGAAGCATGTTTGAGCCGCGCGGGCGCCAGTCCGCCGAGGGTCAGGGTCACCGCGGGCGGCACTGCCAGTTGTTGAGCGATCCCGCGCAAGGCTTGTGGCAGCATCAATTCTTTAGCTCCCCAGTCATGGGTGATCGGGCTGAAATCCCACATCGACAGGGCGAACAGCCCAAGGCCGGTCATCATGATCCAGCGCAAGTCGATGCGGTTGGCCAGAAAGGCGTACAGCGGAATCGCCAGAATCTGGAACACCCCGGTGGAAAAAACCGCCAGGCCAATGTCCAGCGCGCCGTAACCGCGCACCCGGCCGAGAAACAGTGGTGTCAGGTAAATCGTCGCGAACAGGCCGATCCCCGTGACGAATGAAAAGAAACAGCCGAGGGCGAAGTTGCGGTCTTTCAAGGCACGCAAATCGACGATCGGATTGGCCACGTGCAGGGTTCGACCAATGAAGGCCAATCCGGCCAGGCCGCTGATCCAGGCGGTGGTCAGAATCGTGCTGTCGCTGAACCAGTTCCAGCGCGGGCCTTCTTCGAGGGTGTATTCCAGGCAGCCGAGAAACACCGCCATGAACAGCATGCTCAAGTAGTCGGCGCCCTTGAGCAGCGACAATTCCGGCTGGTCGATTTTCACCAGCATCGGCACCGCCACCGCGACGAAAATCCCCGGCACCAGGTTGATGTAGAACAGCCAGTGCCAGGACGAGATGTCCGTGATCCAGCCACCGATCACCGGCCCCAGCGTCGGTGCCAGCGAGGCCACGGCGCCGATGGTCGCGGCGGCGATCACCCGTTGTTTGCCGGTGAAGAAAAAGAATGCGGTGGTGAACACCAGCGGGATCATCGAACCGCCAAGAAAGCCTTGCAGGGCGCGGAAGGCGATCATGCTCTGGATGTTCCAGGCCGCGCCGCAGAGCAGGCTGGCCAGGGTGAAACCCACCGCCGAGGCGCAGAACAACCAACGGGTCGAGAACACCCGGGACAGCCAGCCCGATAGTGGAATCACGATGATTTCGGCGATCAGGTAACTGGTCTGCACCCACGCGGTTTCGTCGGTGCCGGCCGAGAGCCCGCCGCCGATGTCACGTAGCGACGCCGAGACGATCTGGATATCCAGCAGCGCAATGAACATGCCGATGCACATCGTGGCGAAGGCGAATACCTTGGTCGCCGTCGCCATGTTGGCGGCGTTGAACGGCTGCGTGGGGGCGGCGAGGGCGCGGTTCATGGCGCGCTGGCCACGGTCGGGGTTTCAGGTTCGGCGCGAGTGTCCACTTCGGCCGTCACCGACAAACCGGGGCGCAGATGACCGAGCACGCCGTCGGCCGGATCGAGCAGGATTCGCACCGGCACCCGCTGGACGATTTTGGTGAAGTTGCCGGTGGCGTTTTCCGGTGGCAGCACGCTGAACTGCGAACCACTGGCTGGCGCGAGGCTGTCCAGATGACCGTGGAATTCACGTCCCTTGAGCACGTCCGCATGAACGATCACACGCTGGCCTGGCGTCATCCGCGACAGCTGATCTTCCTTGAAATTGGCATCGACCCAGAGTCCGCTGGCCGGCACCACCGACAACAGTTGTGAACCGGCCTGAGCGTAAGCGCCGACCCGTGCCCGACGATTGCCGATCACGCCGTCGACGGGGGCTTTCAACTCGGTGTAACCGACGTTCAATTGCGCCAGATCACGCTCGGCCCGCGCCTGGATCAACGCGGCGCGCGCTTGCTGCTTCTGGGTTTCGATCACGTTCAATTGGCGTTGCGCGGCCAGCAGTTCGGCCTGGGCCCGGGCACTCTGCGCCTGGGCAGTCTTGAAGGTGGCGTCGGCCCGTTGCGCGCTTTCCACCGAGACGGCATTGCTGTTCACCAGGCGTTTGTAGCGGGCGTTATCGTCCCGCGAGCGGGCCGTTTCGGCGCCGGCTGCATCGATGCCGGCGCGGGCCTGGCCGATCACCGCGTGTTGCAGTTGTTCGGTAGCGTCGAGGTTGGCGAGCAACGCTTCTTCGGCAGCCACTGCACCTTCGGCCTTCACCAGATTGGCGCGGTAGTCACGGGCATCGAGCCGAATCAACACATCCCCGGCCTTGACCCTTTGGTTGTCGGTGACCAGCACCTCTTCGATATACCCCGCAACTTTTGACCCGATCACCGTGACGTCGCCACCGATGTAGGCATCGTCGGTTTCTTCGATGAAACGGCCGGCGGTCCACCAATGGGCTGCGTACAGCCCGATGAACACCAGGGCTGCGATGGCCGCGGTTAACAAGACCAACCGTTTGAGCAGGGGAGGCTTGGGTGGATCCACCGCAACAGCAAGATCGGGTTCAAGGCTGGGCATGCTGGTCATGGAGTAGTACCTGTGGGAAACACAATCCTTATTACGGATGTAATATGACGCAGGTAATATTTAGTGACAATGGATTTCTGCTACCGATCGTCAGTTGGCGTCGGTGGAAAGAAACCTGACCAATTGTTTAAGAAATGTAAGCGTTGTAGGACGCGTCTTGCATTTGCGTAGGAACGATCTGACTATCACTCGCATTGACGGAGTGGCATTAGGCCATTTTATGATCGCAAGGATGTTGAGTGCCGTATTCGTTTTGCGCTGTTCCTCGTCGTAGTCCCACGCCTTGCACGCTGTTGTCGGCCTTGCTGCTGAGCCTGAGTGTTTCCTCGCTCAAGGCGGCCGAACCCTCCGCTCCAGGCCAGGAAGTGCTGCGCCAGCAGCAACAACAACAGCGCGACCTGCAACAACTGCAACTGGAACAGCGCCGCCGGCAACTGGAGCGCGGCAGTTTCGGTGCGGCGCCGGTCACGCCTGTCGTTCCTGCCACGGTGCCTGCCGATGAGCGCTGCTGGCCCCTGAGCGGAACGCGCATTGGCGGCGTGACGCTGATCAGCAGCCAGACACTCAATGAGCGAATCAAACCGCAGCTGTCGTCGTGCATGGGCGTCGGTCAGATCAACCATTTGCTGGCGACCATCACTGGCCTGTATGTCGAGGCGGGTTACATCGCCAGTCGGCCGTACCTGCGCAGCGCGCCAGCGGCGGGGCAGTCGCTGGATATCGTGGTCGATGAAGGCTACGTCGAGTCCATCGAGCTGGCCGACCAGAGTCTGCCGGTGTCCCTTGGCGGTGCGTTTCCCGGAATGCTCGGCAAGCCGCTGAACCTGCGGGACCTGGAGCAAGGCCTGGATCAGTTGAACCGCTTGCGCTCCGTGGATTTGACCGCCGACATCGCCCCCGGCAGCCAACCCGGCGCCTCTCGGCTGATCCTGCGTTCGCGCACCCACGGGCAGTCGCGCTGGGCATTGGGCCTGGGCGTGGACAACCTCGGCAGCGCCAGCACCGGGCGCGATCGCGACACCTTGAACCTGAGCCTGGACAGCCCGCTGGAGCTCAACGACGCGCTCAATCTGAACGTCAGCGACACCCTCAATCAGGGCGACCGCTACAGCCGCAATGCCAGTTTGTACTACGCCATTCCCTACGGTTACTGGACTTACAGCCTGTTCGCCAGCCACGCCGAATACCGTGCGCCGTTCAAACTCAGCACGCTGACATTCCACAGCACCGGCATCACCGATCAACTGAGCCTGCGCGCCGACCGAGTGCTGTGGCGCGATCAAAGCCATCAACTGAGCGCCAACCTGCAACTGGCCCACAAGGACGTCGACAGTTACCTGGAAAACATTCGCCTGGGCATCCAGAGCCCGACCCTGACCGTGGCCGAAGCCGGACTCAATCTGTTCTGGCTCAACAGCGCGGTGTGGAACCTGGACATCAATTACGCCCAGGGCTTGCGCTGGCTCGGTGCCGATGACGATGCCCAGCGCCAGGTCAACAACCTGCCCAAGGCGCAATTTCGCAAATACCGCGCCGGCCTCAGTCAGTGGCGCAACGGTCAGTTCGGCCAGCAGGCCTGGCAATGGCAGAGCCAGTTCAACGTGCAATACAGCCCCGATCCGCTGCCGGCCATCGAGCAATTACTGGGCACCGACGATTCCGCGGTGCGCGGCTATCGGGTCAGCAGTGCGTCCGGTGCCAGCGGCGCGATCTGGCGCAATACCTTGCGCCTGCCATTGCGCAGCGCTCTGCCAGTGCAGATCACCCCACGGCTGGGCCTGGACAATGGCTGGATCAAGGCCGACCACGGCGCTCAAGGGCAACGCCTGAGCGGCGCCAGCGCCGGGGTCAACTTGAGCTGGAAAAACCTGCAAGTTGACGTCGATTACCAACGCAGCCTCAACACCCCCAGCGGTTTGCAGCATGAGCCAGAGACCTGGCTGATGCGCGTGGGGTTGCAGATATGAACACCAACAAACAGCCGTCGGACCTGAGCGCCACAGCCACGGCCCACAACTCAGCGCGCAACGTGATGCCGCACTTTAATTGAGAGGTTTTTATGCCTGCACAGACATTTGCGTTCCATCTTTCCCCTCGGGGCAAACTGCGCTGGGCGATTGCCAGCCTGTTCCTGATTGCTCATCTGCCCAACGCTTTGGCAGGGGGCGTAGTGGTCGCGCCGGGCCCCGGCGGCACCGCGCAATTGCAAACCCAGGGCGGCGTACCCATCGTCAACATCGTTGCGCCTAATGGTTCCGGCCTGTCCCACAACCAGTTCCTGGACTACAACGTTGACCGTCAGGGCCTGGTGCTGAATAACGCGCTGCAAGCTGGGCAGTCGCAACTCGCCGGGCAACTGGCAGCCAACCCGCAATTCCAGGGGCAGGCCGCGAGCGTGATCCTCAATGAAGTGGTCAGCCGCAACCCGTCGGCCCTCAACGGCGCCCAGGAAATCTTTGGTCGCGCCGCCGATTACGTGTTGGCCAACCCCAACGGGATTTCGGTGAACGGCGGCAGTTTCATCAACACCCCGAACGCCAATCTGGTGGTCGGTCGCCCGGAACTGAATGACGGCAAGCTGCAAGCCCTCAGCACCCGCGACGCCACCGGCACCTTGCAGATTCAAGGCGCGGGCCTGCAAAACCGCGAAGGCTCGCTCAACCTGATCGCCCCACGCATCGACAGCCAGGGCAACCTGAGCGCCCGGGATCAATTGAACCTCACCGTTGGCCGCAACCAGGTGGATTACGCCAGCGGCCAGGTGAAAACCGTGGACCCGGCCGGCAACACTCAAGACCAACGCATCGACGCCAGTCTGTTCGGTGCGATGCAGGCTGGGCGCATCAACATCGTCAGCACCGCTGAGGGCGCAGGCGTGCGGGTCGGCCCGGTGCAGGTAGACGGTCGTGAGGGTGTGCAGCTTCGTTCCGCCGGTGACCTGAGCATTAGCGGTCAGGCCGTTCCCGACAGCCTCGATGTGGTCCGTGCCGGCGTGCGCAGCAGTCAGGGCGATGTCGGTCTGCACAGCGGCAAGGACCTGCTGCTGGCTGCTGCTGATGTCAGTGGCCGTGACGTCAAGGTCGACGCCAAACGCAACCTGACCTTGACCACCGTCGAAAGCCGCAAGCTTCAAGAGAAGCGCGAAAACTGGAACAACAGCACCATCGGCATCACCTGGGAAACCTACGACCGGACCCAGACCGACAGCGACTCGCGCCAGCACGGCAGCCAGATTCTCGCCAGCCGGGACGCGCAGTTGTCGTCCGGTGCCAACACCGAACTCAAGGCGGCCAAGGTCGACGCTGCCAATACTCTCAGCGTCCAGAGCGGCGGCGATCTGCGCCTGACTGCCGCCACCGAAAGCCACACCCAAACCGATCAAGGCAACCACCGCAAACACCTGTGGAAGGCCAACTGGGACACCAGCAGCGAAGAGCAGCGCAGCATCACCACACAGCTGAAGGGCGGCAATATCGCTTTGGCCACGGCGGCGTTGTTACGTGCCGAGGGCGCGGAGTTGAGCAGCAAGGGTGATATCCAGCTCGCCGGCAAACAGGTCGAGATCACCAGCGCCAGCCGCACCCAGCGCAACAGCGACAACCGCTATTCCGGCGATCTGGTGGGCGGCGGTTTCTTCGGCAAGACCGGCGACGCGGATCAGGGCAAAACCCTGAACCAGGGCAGCAAGGTCAATGCCGGCGGCAAACTGATCGTCAAGGCCGACGATGTGCGCATCAGTGGCAGTCAGGTGCGCGGTGGCAGCGTGGCCAGCGTGATCAGCGACAAAGGCTCGCTGGTCATCGATGGCGTGCAAGACACCTCCCATGCCAACAGCCACGACAAGGACAGTAAGTTTTTCGGCATCACCAAGGATGAAACCCGTCAGAACGCCAAGGACAGCACCACGGTGCGCAGCGAACTGACCTCCGACAGCAACCTCAAGCTCAAGAGCGCCAAAGACATCGAAGTGGCCGGCTCCACGGTCAAGGCCAATGGCACCCTCAGCGCCGAGGCGACGGGGGACGTCAATGTGCATTCCGCGCAGAACACCCATGAGTCCGGCAACACTACCGAAACCCGTGGCTTCGATGCCTATGCCAAGGAAAACACCCCGGGCGCCGGGCAGTACCGCGCCGGTGTGCATTACGAAGACAAGCAGCAAACCGCGAGTACCCGTGATGTCAGCCAGCAAGGCTCCAGCCTCAGCGGCGCCAACGTGCAACTGGCGGCGGGCGGTGATCTGACCCTTAAAGGTGCCGAGGTCAAAGCCACAAACGGCAACGCGACCCTGAGCGGTAAAAACGTGTCGCTGCTGGCCGAGCAGGACAGCCACAGCACTTCGACGGACACCACCAGTACCAGCGGCGGCTTCTACTACACCGGCGGCCTCGATCGTGCCGGCAGCGGAGTGGACTTCACCCACAGCACCTCCCAGGACACCACGAACAAAACCACCGCACAAACCACCAGCATCCAAAGCAGCGGCAACCTGAATATAAACACCGGCAAACTCACCACTGAAGGCGCGCGTATTGATGCGGGCAAAGGTCTGAATGTCGCCGCCACCGAGGTCGACAATCGGGCCGCGAGCAACACCGATAGCAGCACTCATACACAGAGCAACTGGTCGGCAGACGTCGGTGCCAACGTCGAATACAAAGACATCGCCCGACCGATCGCCAAAGCCGTCGAAGGCGTACTAAACGGCAAGGTGCCGGACAAGGACGCACTGGCCAACCTCGGCCAGCCGAATGTCGGCATCGACGTGGCGATCGGTCATCAGAACGGCAGCCATACCGGGCAAAACAGCAACGCCGTGGTCAGTCAGTTCAAGGGCGGCACGGTGGACGTGAATGTCGCCGGCACGTTGCAGGATCAGGGCACTCAGTACCAGGCGAGTGCGGGCAAAGTGAACATCAGTGCCGACACGTTGGTGGCGAGCGCCGCGAGCAATACCCACGGCAGCACCGATCAGGCGCTGGACGCCAAGGCTGACGTGCGGGTCTACACCAAAACCGGTGAGGACGTGAACGTCGCCGGCAGCGGTGCGGGCGGCAGCAGCCAGACGCGTAAAGACAGCTCCACCGCTGTGGTCGGCGGCTATGCCGGTAGCCAAGGCGTGAACATCAACCTGCGTAATGACGGCCAGTTTGAAGGCAGCCATTTCGATGGCGGGCAGGGCGGTGTTTCGATTAAAACCGGCGGTGAGCTGGCGTTGAATCAGGCCAATGACCGCCAGAGCAGCGACAGTTCCAGCCTGCGTGGCAACGGTTCGCTGAGCGTCGGCACGGCTCCTGGCACCGATGGCACCAACGTCAATCTCGGTGCTGGTTTCCAACTCGATCACAAAGGCAATCAGACTCAGGACAGCCAGGCTCGCGTGGCAAGTATCGAGGGCAAAGGCCCGGTGCAATTGAGCAGCGGCGGCGACCAGACCCTGCAAGGGACGACAGTCGATACCGACGGCGCCATCGACCTGAAGGCCGGCGGCAAACTCGACCTGCAAGCGGCCACCGACACCCATCGCGCCACGGGCAGCAATCTCGGCGGCGGTTTGAAGGTGGGCGGCAGCAAAACCAGTACCGAGAAAAGCAGCGATCAGGGCGGCAACCTGAGCGCCAACTTCAACATCGGCCGGGTCAATGAAAGCAACCAGACCCTGACTGGCGGCAAGCTCAACAGCCAGGACAAGATCCAGCTCAGCGGCGATTCAATCCATCTGCAAGGCACTCAGGTCAGTGCACCGAACGTGTCCCTTGATGCGCAAAACGGCGGGGTCTATCAGGAATCGGCCCAGTCCACGCAAAACCGCACGAACTGGAACGTCGCCCTGAATGCCGGCGGTAATCTGAGCAACAGCACACCGACGGCCACCAACGAAAAAGACGTGGCCAAGAGCGATCATGGCTTCAATGCCGGGGCCAAGGTGGGCGTGGATTACCTGCAAGGCACGACTCAGCAGAACAGCCAGATCAAGGCTGACAGTGTGGTGTTGAAGAGCGCGGGCGATGTGCAGTTAGCCGGTGTGCGGATTGATGCGACGACGGTCAGTGGCAAGGTCGGTGGCGACCTGACCGTGGAAAGCCGTCAAGACAGCCAGAGCAGCGCCAAGGTCGATGTTGACCTCGGTTTGACCGGCAAGAAAGCAGCGCCAGTCGACAAGGACAAAGTAGCCGACAACACTAAACCGGGCGGGACGGACTACAAGCCGACCCTGAAACTGGATGCCAGCTACGCCCATAAGGACAGCATCAACCAGGCCTCCGGCATCAACGGCACACAAGGCGTGAGTCTCAAGGTTGGCGGTGCAACGCAATTGACCGGCGCACGGCTTGCTTCATCTGAAGGTCGTGTGGATTTAGCGGGCTCCAAGGTCAGCGTTACCAACCTGAGCAACCGCGATTACGGGATCAAGGCTGGACTCGATCTGCCAGAAAAACCACAAACCGAGGGCAGCAAACCCGACGTTTCCGCCGCTGGGGAGCACAGCGTCAAACTCGGTCCCGTGACCGTGGGTGGTCATTACGATAGCCAATCGCTACAGGCCGGGATCGACGAGAAAAACATCTAAGTAGCCCATGCATCCCCCAGTGGGAGCGGGCTTGCTCGAAGGCGGTGGGTCAGTCGACATAGTGTTGCCTGATACACCGCCTTCGCGAGCAAGCCCCACATTGGAGTACCGCCGTACACATATTTTGTGTTCACAGAAGATCTACTGTGGGATCACCTATTCTGGTGGGGCGAGGTTACCCAACGCTCGGTTTATCCAGCAGGTGGAATGCATTGCTTCTGCTTAATAGGAAGCATTACTATTCACGCCTTCCTCCCCACAGCACACCGCAATGACCCCCAAGCTGCCCCGCAGACACGGCTTTTTCGAGCATTACGAAGAGTTGATCGGCACCTGGACCCGTCGTCTGAGAAATCGTCAGCAGGCCGAGGACTTGGCCCACGACACCTTCGTGCGGGTGCTTGAGTCCGATTCGGCGGCGGTGCAACAACCTCGGGCGTATTTGCACCAGACCGCACGCAACATTGCGGTGGACGGGTATCGGCGTGAGGATCGGCGGGGTGCCATGGAGTCGGAGGCGATCGATCACAGTGTGTCGTCGTCCGGCGACCCGGAGCATTTCATGCACGCGATCCAGTTGGCCGATTCCATTGAACGGGCGCTCACCGAGTTGCCGGTCAACTGCCGCAAGGTGTTCGTCTGGCAGAAGATCGAAGGCCTGACCCAGGCCGAAATCGCCGAACGCCTGGGGCTGTCCAAGAACATGGTGGAAAAGTATATGATCCGCACCCTGCGGCACCTGCGTGATCGTCTGGACGGGTTGCAACCATGATTCGCCGCGGCTTCTCATCCCCAGCTCAACAGGACTTTCCATGATGGATACTTGTGATTGTGCGTGCGGGCAAACAACGGTTCGCGATGAAGCGGCGCGGTGGTTTGTGCGTTTGCAGGACCCTGCCGTCAACGCCGAAGAGCAGCGGGATTTCGAGGTCTGGCGGGACGAACACCCGCAGCATCGCGACGAATATCAAATGCTCCAGAGCCTGTGGGCGGCGGCCGATCTGTTGCCGGCCAAGCGCTTGCACGCCTTGTGCGAGACCCCGCCGGCACGCCGCACACGTTATCCACGGGTGCGTTACGCGGTGGCCGCCAGTGTGTTGGCGGTGGCGCTCGGCCTGGGGTTGTTCAGTGGCTTGAACCATCCGGCGACCTACACGGCTGAATATTCCACGGCCCTTGGCGAGCGTCGTCATGTGGCGTTGCCGGACGGTTCGGTGATTGATCTGAACAGCCGCAGCCGGGTGCAGGTGCGCTATGAAAAAGATCGTCGCGGCATTGAGTTGACGCAAGGCGAGGCGATGTTCAGCGTCGAGCACGACAGCAGCCGACCGTTCGTGGTCGAGGCGGGCAGCGGCAAAGTGACAGTCACCGGCACCCGTTTCGACGTGCGTCGCGACAGCACCGAAACCCGCGTCGTCGTAGAACAGGGCACGGTCAAGGTTCAAGGTAACGGCGCTGATTTCATCAGCCTCACCGCCGGCCTCGGTACTCGCGTCAATGCCCAGGGCATTGTCGCCGCCGCTTATGCGGTCAACCCTGCAGAACTGACCGCGTGGCGCAGCGGCAAACTGGTGTTCAACAATGCCAGCCTCAGCGAAGTGGCCGAAGAGGTGTCGCGCTATCGGCAAAAACCGCTGACGGTCGTCAGCGCCAAAGTGGGCAATTTGCGCCTGACCAGTGTGTTCAAATCCGACAACACCGACGCACTGCTCAAGGCCTTGCCGAGCATTCTGCCGGTGGCCATACGGACCCTCGATGATGGCAGTCAGGAAATAATTGCCCGATAGATTCAGGTTTTTTTCGAGTTCTTCGTCTTCTTGTCCAACTGCAACTGGTTTGCATTAACAGTCGCACACTTTTGCGATCCACAGGACAATGTTCGACGTGAAGAAAACCACCGCTAAAAATAACAAAACATCCTGGCTGCCCCTCGTTCTCGCCTTGGCGGTCAGCTCGGCGCTGCCCCAGGCGTTCGCCGCCGATGCCATTCATATTCAGGCGCAGCCGTTGGGCCAGGCCTTGAGTCAGCTGGGCCAGCAAACCTCGCTGCAGGTTTTTTTCAGCCCGGAACTGGTAGTCGGCAAACAGGCTCCGGCAGTCGACGGTAATCTCTCGCCGGAACAAGCCTTGCGCCAATTGCTGCAAGGTAGCGGTCTGCACTATCAGATCGATGAAGGCTCGGTGACCCTGATGCCAGCCCCGACTTCCGCCGCCAACGGCCCGCTGGAGCTGGGCGTGACCGACATCAAAGTGGTCGGCGACTGGCTCGGTGATGCCGACGCCGCTGTGGTGCAAAACCATCCCGGCGCGCGCACGGTGATCCGTCGTGAAGCCATGGTCGAGCAGGGCGCCATGAACGTTGGTGACGTGTTGCGCCGCGTACCCGGCGTGCAAGTGCAGGACGCCAACGGCACCGGCGGCAGCGACATTTCCCTGAACGTTGGTGTGCGCGGCCTGACCTCGCGCCTGTCGCCACGCTCTACCGTGCTGATCGACGGCGTGCCGGCTGCCTTCGCCCCTTATGGCCAGCCGCAGCTGTCCATGGCGCCGATTTCCTCCGGCAACCTCGACAGCATCGACGTGGTGCGCGGTGCCGGTTCCGTGCGTTATGGGCCGCAGAACGTCGGTGGCGTGATCAACTTCGTTACCCGTGCGATCCCGGAGAAAGCCACCGGTGAAATCGGCACCACCCTGGAAACCACCCAACGCGGTGGCTGGAAACACATCGACACCGCGTTTCTCGGTGGCACCGCCGATAACGGCATGGGCGTGGCGCTGTTGTATTCCGGGGTGAACGGCAACGGTTATCGCAAAAGCAACAACAGCAATGACATCGACGACGTGATCCTCAAGACCCATTGGGCACCCACCGATCAGGACGATTTCAGCCTCAATTTCCATTACTACGATGCCAGCGCCGACATGCCCGGTGGCCTGACGCAGAAGCAGTACGACGCCGATCCGTTTCAGTCCGACCGTGACCATGACAACTTCAGCGGCCGCCGCAAGGATGTGTCCTTCAAGTGGATTCGGCAGATCGACGACCGCACCCAGGCCGAAGTGCTGACCTACTATTCCGACAGCTTCCGTGGCAGCACCATCGCCGCCCGCGACCAGAAAACCCTCAGCTCCTATCCGCGTACTTATTACACCTTCGGCATCGAACCGCGGGTGTCCCATGTATTCGATCTGGGCCCGACCACTCAGGAAGCCAGCGTCGGTTATCGCTACCTGAAAGAAGGCATGCATGAAGAGTCGAGCCGTCTGGCGTTGGTGAACAATCAGCCGGTGGTCACCAAAACCTCCGATGGCCATGTGTTCCAGGACCGCACCGGCGGCACCGAAGCCCACGCCATTTACATCGATGACAAGATCGACGTCGGCAACTGGACCGTGACCCCCGGCATCCGTTTTGAAAGCATCAGCACCGAATGGCACGACCGGCCGGTTCTCGACACCGCCGGCAAACCTGTGCAGGAAAAACGCCGCAGCATCGACAGCAACGAACCGCTGCCGGCCCTGAGCGTGATGTACCACATGTCCGAGGCCTGGAAGCTGTTCGCCAACTACGAAACATCGTTTGGCAGCCTGCAATATTTCCAGCTCGGTCAGGGTGGTTCGGGTGACAACACCGCCAACGGCCTGAACCCGGAAAAGGCCAAGACCTACGAGATCGGTACGCGCTACAACGATGACGTGTGGGGCGGGGAAGTGACGCTGTTCTACATCGACTTCGATAAAGAATTGCAATACATCAGCAACGATGTGGGCTGGACCAACCTCGGCGCCACCACGCACCAGGGCCTTGAAGCCTCGGTGCACTACGACATGGCGGCGCTGGACCCACGGCTCGACGGCCTGACCGCCAACGCCGGTTTCACCTACACCCGTGCTGTTTATGAAGGCGAGATTCCAGGCTTCAAGGGCCGCGACCTACCGTTCTACTCGCGTCAGGTGGCGACCGCCGGCCTGCGTTATGACATCAACCGCTGGACCTACAACCTCGATGCCTTTGCCCAGTCCAAACAGCGCTCGCCAGGCACCGCGGTGAACGCCGATGGCAGTTTCAGTGGCAACTACATCACCGAAGGTTCAGCAGACGGCCAGTACGGCGACATTCCGGGTTACGTGACCTGGAACGTGCGTGGCGGGTATGACTTTGGTTCGCAGCTGTCGAACCTGAAAGTTGGCGCCGGGGTGAAAAACATCTTCGACAAGCAGTACTTCACCCGCTCCAGCGACAATAACTCGGGGATGTACGTCGGCGCGCCGCGTACGTTCTTTGTGCAGGCCAGCGTCGGGTTCTGATGCGGTGATGGCGCTGAACCGGCTATGGGTCGGTTCAGCGATAACCGGTTCAGGTGTTCACTCGGGAATCCTGAAATCGATGATCGGCCCCGGATTGCCCGCTAGATCTGCGCCCTTGACGCAGACCTTCTGCGGGCCTTCGGCAGCTGAGACATGAAACACCCCGGTGGATGCCGAGACTCGTTGATACCCTTGCGCTGAATCACAATCGACGTTCTGTACCAGTCCGTTTTTGTAGCGATACTGATCGGGGGCGAGATCCGGTGAAACCGGAAATACCCTGATGTCAAAATCATTACCGTGGGCCAATTCAATCTTATAGACCGGTGTCAACGGTGCCGGTGCTTCCATCAGCCAGCGCCAATATACGCTGGGGTTTCGCCCCTCCCATTGGCCCGGCACGTCCGTTGGGCGCTGTTGACCGACAAGGCAAAGAAAATACAGCCCCGCACCGTCCTTCAGTTCGCGACTCAATTGATTGGTGACGCTCGGTTGAGTGACTTGAACCTGGCTGTAGCTATCAAGTGTCTGGCAATCGGCCAACGTGCGCGTGTAGCGATATCGGTAATAAGGGGCATTCAGGGTAAAGGGCTGATGCCACTGCCAGGGCACGATCTGGCCGTGCTCGTCACGTTCGACCTTGATGTAGTCGCTCGACTGCGATGACGCGGGGAAAGACCAGGCGGAACCCATTGGGCAGGTGCCCAGGCGCGAGTTGAAGCGGCCCGCAATAAAGCAACCGTTCAGGCCTTCGGCGGCGGATGCATAGTTGGTGTCGGGGTGCTTGTCGACCGTGCCATCAACCACTTCACAGGGTGCTCCTTTGTCGCAGCGATTACGGCCGCTGCCGCGTGTAGTAGTGCCTAATACGCCCACAATTTCATTGCTGTAGCGTGAGAGTTGCGGTGAACCCGAGAGCCCGTTAACGACGTCGAGACAGCGGTTGCTCGTTTGCCCGACCCAACGCCACGGACCTTCGAGAATCGCCGCCGAGTGTTCCTGTTTGCACGCCATGCGCTGGATGAAACCGTCGACCGGCGCGCCGACGATTAAAATGTCGGTATCGGGCGCTAGTGTGTGTTCGGCAAGTTTCAGCGGAGGTATGCCATCGCTGATCAATTGCCCAAGCGTCTGATCCAGTTCAATGATGGAAATGTCCTGGCCGCGCAGAGTACTCCAGTTGATCTGGCTGACAATGTAAGAGCGGCTTCGCGCCTGGGTGTCATGAAAAAAATTGAACGTCACGCGACCGGTTGCAGGTTGATTGACGATGACTTCGTTGTCGCCTATTTCCGGGTGAGTGCAGTGCCCTGAGGTCAACACGTAGGCCGGTTGTGTCAATGCGTCGGGATCTCGCGTGTCGATGAGCGTACCGGAGCAGGTCATGCCGCTGTCCACCTCGACACGGCCGATAGCCTGCCAGTGGGTGTAACGCCCTTTGGCGTTGGACAGCCGCTCGGCCGGGGCAAAGTTGGGGGTGCCTTCGCCCCAATCAAAATAATCGACCGATGCACAGCCTTGGAGCAGGCCGGTCAGGGCAACGGTCGATCCCAAGCCAGCGAGCATGTGCATGTTCGATTCCCTCAGTCAAAGGACGAGGGTTCAACATGCTGCATACAAGATAGCGTGTCTACTGTCAGATCTGACAGGTGTGTGCTGAGTGTTTAAACCTTCAATACCTTCCCGCCAATCGCCACGGCCACCAGCAACACTGCCATCAACCCAAAGGCAAAACTCAAACTGCTGCCATGGGCGATAAAGCCGATCACCGCAGGCCCGGCGAGAATCCCTGCATAGCCCAACGTAGTAATGGCCGGCACGGCGATGCTTTCCGGCATGACGGTCTGTTTGCCGACAGCGGTGTACAGCACCGGCACAATGTTCGAGCAGCCAGCCCCCAGCAACGCATAACCCACCAGCGCCGCCTCCCACGCCGGTGCGAACGTCGCCAGCGCCAGGCCCGCCGCGGCTGTCAGCCCACCGAACACAATCACCCGCGTATAACCAAGACGCCGAACAATCCTGTCGCCGGTCAAGCGCCCGACGGTCATGGTCAGCGCAAACGCCGCATAACCCAGCCCCGCATACGCGGTGTCGATTCCGCGCTCCTGCGCCAGGAACACCGCGCTCCAGTCGAGCGCCGCGCCTTCGGCCAGGAACACGATAAAGCACATCCCGCCGATAAACAGCACGATGCCATGGGGCACGGCGAATGCCGGACCGGAGCTTTCACTGCCGTAAGGCAACAGGTGCGGTGCGGCTTTAAGCAATGCCAGCACTAGAATCACGATCACCACCAACATCGCCTCCAGCGGCGAAAAACCCAAGCCGAGCAGGGCGCTGACACCTGCCGCGCCGACGATCCCGCCGAGGCTGAACAGTCCATGAAAACCCGACATCATGGTCTTGCCGCTGGCCCGCTCGACGATCACCGCTTGCAGGTTCACCGTCGAATCCACCGTGCCCAGGCCCGCGCCGAACATGAACAACGCCGCGATCAACGCCGGAATCGTAGACACCGTTGCCAACAGCGGCAGTGCCGCACAGATCAACAAGGTGCCGCCGCTCAACACCCGACGGCAGCCGAAGCGCGTCGCCAGAATACCGGCCATGGGCATCGCCAGAATCGAGCCCACCCCCAGACACAGCAGCAACAGCCCGAGGGTTCCTTCATCCAGACCGGCCCGCGCCTTGGCGTAAGGCACCAGCGGCGCCCAGGCCGCGATGCCGAAGCCTGCGATGAAGAAGGCGATGCGGGTGGACATCTGTTCCAGACGTCCGGGGACGAAGGTGGCTTGGGTGTTGAGGTTGGTCATATCAATCCTTGGCAAAAAACGTCGCGTCCTCAAGGGACAGTGAACAACCACAAAGGGTTCGATCACCACGTCCGGGCGGGGGAGCAGTCAGGCAGGGTGACATCCTTGCACAGCCAGCCGCTGTTTCGCGATATCGTCGACGCATCAATTGTTCATAAAGGGGGGCGCCATGACGCGGATGTACGATGCTCGGGGCAATATCTATGCGGTGGTGACGCCTGACAACGCACGCAGTAGCGGTATCGAATTGCCTGCGCTGGCCAGCGATGCCGCGCAGACCCGTGAGGCCTGGGCAATGTCGGCTATAGAGGCGTTCTGCGCTTGGGCCCCGGGTACACAGCCGCCCGGCAGCAAGGCACATCGCTGCGATGGTCTGCTGGTGGGACCGTTTCAATCGGTGCCGCCTTTTGACCTGTTGATCGTCAACACCGACGGCACCCTGGCCGAGCGCAGTGGCAACGGCCTGACGATTTTTTCCCAGGCCCTGAGTGAACAAGGGCTGATGCCGGAAGAGGCCTGTCAGCTGCGGGTTCATCACGACAAGAGCGACGCGGTTTCGCCGGTGGAGACTTCAGTGAAACCCGCCGAGATCGATGGTGTGCAAGGGTTCTGGCTGGATTTGGGAAAACCTTCGTTCGGGCCGCAAGCGGTGGGTGCGCGCGAGGTTGAACGGGTGACGCTGAATGATCGTGACGTCAGCCATGTGCAGCCGTTGTCAGCGCTTGATTCTGTCTGGAACCGGAGCCAGTTTGTGCGCATCGGCAATCCGCATTGCGTGACGCTGCTGGCGAATGCCGACGCGTTGCCGAGCAATGAGCAGATGCGTGAGCCGCCATTGGCGCAAGGCTTGATGCGTATTGCCTATGCCATGCCGACCGGGGCAGGGCAGCCGTGTCCGGCGGGTGTGAATCTGCAATGGGCGATGCTTGAATCCAAGGGCCGAATCGTTGCGCGGGTGTTCGAGCGTGGCGAAGGGCCGACCGCCTCGTCGGGCACCAGCGCCAGTGCGGTGGCGTGTGCGGCGTGGCGAGTGGGTTGGGTGGCGGCCGGGGCAGTGAAGGTGGTCATGCCTGGCGGCACGGTGCCGATTTTGCTGGAGGAAATGGAGGGCGAATTGAGTCGGGTCAGATTATTCGGGACGGCGCGATTGATGGGTTAATTCAAGATCGCCTTCGCGGGCAAGCCTCGCTCCTACAGATATCCGCGCTAACCCTGTAGGAGCGAGGCTTGCCCGCGAAGAGGCCCGCACAGTCAGCGAAAACTCAGAGCTGATCCGCCCATTCCACCACCGGCATCTGCCGCTTCATCAACACCTTGCCCCCGCGAACCGAGTACAGCGGCAGACCCTGGCTGCGAATCACCTCATAATCGCTGTCCGCCGACAGAATCAGCAGATTTGCCGGCCGTCCCTGTTCCAGCCCATAACGATCACCCAGGTTCATGGCCTTGGCACTGTTATCGGTCACCAGATCCAGCGCGCTCTGCAGATTGCGATAACCGAGCATGTGGCAGATGTGCAAACCAGCCTCGAGCACCCGCAAAATGTTGCCGTTACCCAACGGATACCACGGGTCGACGATCGAGTCCTGGCCGAAGCACACGTTCATCCCCGCCTCGAGCAACTCATTCACCCGGGTCACGCCGCGGCGTTTCGGGAAGCTGTCGAAGCGTCCTTGCAGGTGAATGCTTTCGGTGGGGCAGGAGACAAAGCTGATCCCCGAATGCCCGAGCAGCCGAAATAGCTTGGCGCAGTAGGCGTTGTCGTAGGAGCCCATGGCCGTGGTGTGGCTGGCAGTGACGCGCGAACCCATGTCGCGGCTGCGGGCCTCTTCGGCCAGCACTTCAAGGAAACGTGAGTGCGGGTCGTCGGTTTCGTCGCAATGCACGTCCACCAGGCAACCGGTGCGCTCGGCCAGGTCCATGAGAAACTTCACCGAGCTCACGCCCTGATCCCGGGTGTACTCGAAATGCGGAATACCCCCGACTACATCGGCGCCCAGGCGGATCGCTTCTTCCATCAGCTCCCGACCGTTACGGTACGACTCGATGCCTTCCTGAGGAAATGCGACGATTTGCAGGTCGATCAGATGACGGCTTTCCTCGCGGACTTCAAGCATCGCCTTGAGCGCCGTCAGCTCCGGGTCAGTGACGTCGACGTGGGTGCGCACATGCTGGATGCCGTGGGCGGCGAGGCTCTGGATGGTCTTCTTGGCGCGGGTCTTGGTGTCTTCGTGGGTGATGGTCGCCTTGCGTTCGCCCCAGCACTCGATGCCTTCGAACAGTGTGCCGCTCATGTTCCAGCGCGGCTCGCCGGCGGTCAGGGTGGCATCGAGGTGAATGTGCGGCTCGACGAAGGGCGGCACCACCAGATTACCGCCGGCGTCCAGGTCGTCAGGCCCCAGTGATGGGGCTTCGGTTTGCCGGGCGATGCTGTGAATCAGGCCGTTTTCCAGGTGCAACTCATGCAGGCCTTCTTGGTTACGCAGGCGGGCGTTGATGATGTGCATCAGGCAATCCTTCTTATAGATCTTGGAGTGGCGCGTCGGCGGTACGGGCACCCAGTACGCCGGTCAATAACACATACGTTAGCGCGGCAGCGGCAATCCCTACCAGCGGCGCGACCCATGGTGAGTTGAAGGCGGCGACCGTGCCGACCGCATAGGCAGTCAGGCCAGACCAGTTGAACGCGGGCAATTGCGTATCCGCCAGGTGGGGATAATGACCCCGATAGCGGAAGAAAAAGTCCGCCATGATCACTCCGCCAATCGGCGGAATCACCGTGCCCAGCAGAATCAGGTAAGGCACCAGCATGTCGTACATGCCCAGCAGGGCCAGCAGCGTGCCGATCACCGCGCCGGCCAGGGTCACGGTTTTGCGGCGGTCGGTGCGCAGCAGGTTGCAGCCAGCGACGGCGAAGTTGTAGATGGTGTTGTCCTGAGTACTCCAGATGTTGAGCAGCAACATCGCCATCGCGGCCATGGCGAAGCCTTGCAACAGCAGCACTTCGACCACATCCGGTTGCTGATAGACGATGGCGCCGTAGGCACCGATCAACACCATCAGACCGTTGCCGACGAAGAAGCCGATCAGGCTCGCCAGCACTGCCACCCGCGCTGAGCGGGAGAAGCGTGTCCAGTTGGTTGCCTGCGTTGCACCGCTGACGAATGTGCCGAACACCAGGGTAATGGCGGTCGACCAATCCAGCGTTCCCGTCGGCACCACCGCGAGCAAGCCCTCGAAACCGCCGACCTTCACCGTCGCAACCCACATCGACAGCATCAGCAGCAACATCATGGCCGGCACCGCGATGTACGACAGAATCTCCAACCCGCGATAGCCGATGTAGGCCGTGGCACAGAAGCCCAGGCCGAACAGCACCATCAACCCGAGAACCGTGCCCTCGCTCAGTTCGAAATATTTTCCCAGCACCACTGCCGCCGTCGCGGTGCCCCAGGCATACCAGCCGATCTGGGTGAAGCCGAGGATCAGGTCGCTGAGTTTGCTGCCCACTTCACCAAAGCAGAAACGTCCCATCAGCACCGAGTTCAGGCCGCTTTTGAAGGCGATGTAGCCAAGCCCCGCGGCATAAATTCCCAGCAGCAGATTGCCGACGATAATCACCGCCATCATCTCGCCGAAACTGAACGCCACACCGAGCTTGCCGCCGGCAAACATGGTCGCGGTGAAGAAGGTAAAACCCAGTAGCACCATGGCGGTGGAGGCAAGTCCCTTGCGGGCATGCATCGGGACTTCGCTGAGGGGGTAATCGTTGCCCGAATCGTTCTGCGTCATGTGGCGTTCCTTGCTGGATGGAGGACGCGGGGGGTATTGCAGTGCTCGTGCCAAGCGTGGGGTGGCGTAGTTATTTATAGCCGAGCCGACGGAGTTGGCCCGCAGAGGGCTCGAAAGCGGTGCGGGGTTGAGTCAAATTGGAACATTTGTTGATCGTTCCCACGCTCTGCGTGGGAATGCAGCGCGGGACGCTCCGCGTCCCTTCCGAGGGGGACGCAGAGCGTCCATTGAGGCATTCCCACGCAGAGCGAGGGAACGATCATCATCAACCGGCCGAAGGTAAAAACCGCAGTATCGCCGCCACAATCGCCTCCGGCGCATCCTCCTGAACCAGATGCCCGGCATTCGCAATGGCATGAAACTGCGACCCGGCAATCATCTGATGCAGCGCCTGGCCGCGCTCGATGGGAATCCACTGATCGTCCTTCCCCCAAAGAATCTGCACCGGGCAGCGAATCGTCGGGTACAGCCCTTCGACCTCGCGGGTGTAACGTTCATCCATCTGCGCGATCTGCCGATAGAACGCCGCTTGCCCCGGTTCCCCCAGCCAAGGCTGCACATAGGGCGCCAGCTCATGATCGGGAATCTCGCGCTTGATCGCGCCGCGAATATAGGCCGGCACAATCGCCTGCTGAATGTAATCGGGCAATCCGCTGAACGCGGCTTCATGCTGACGCACATGCTGCACGAATGGCGAACCCCAGGGCGACAGCGCCACCGGGTCGATCAGCGTCAGGCTGCGGTAATCCTTGCCATTGAGCAGGTGCGCGCGCAACGCGGTGGCGCCGCCGAAATCGTGGGCCACCACGTCTGGCCGTTCCAGGCCCCAGTGTTCCAGCAGTTGCGCCAACAGTTGGTTTTGTACGCCCAGCGACACATCGCCGTCGGGCTGTGTGGATTGCCCGTAACCCAGCAGATCGAAGTAGTGCACCCGGTGCGTAGTGATGAAGTGCGGCGCAATCCGGTGCCACACATAAGAAGAGAAGGGTGTGCCATGCACGAACACCAGCGGCGGACCGTCGCCACGCACGGCGTAGCGCACGGAGTGCCCGTTGAAGCGATAGGTCTGAGCCAGCGGCCAGTCAGCCATGGGAGCGTCCTCTTGGCATGTGCGAGCCAAGAAGCATAAGCATAAAAAAACAGCCATTGAAGGCTGTTTCTCTATTCACTGACGAAACGCAGTTCTTGTGTGGTCGGGCTTGTGTGGGAGTCGGGCTTGCCCGCGATGCAGACGGCTCGGTTTAATGTCGAACCGAGTTGATGCCATCGCAGGCAAGCCAGCTCCCACAGGGATTCATGTTGTGCTTGGGATCGGCTTACTCACCGCGATAGATGCAACCGCTGGTGCAGGTCTCGTGGATACGAATCGCGCTGAGTTCCGGCAGCAGGGGCTTCAATTCATTCCAGATCCACTTGGCCAGCACTTCGCTGGTCGGGTTTTCCAGGCCGGGAATGTCGTTCAGGTAGTTATGGTCCAGACGCTCGTAGAGCGGTTTGAAAATCGCCTTGATTTCCGAGAAGTCGCGGATCCAGCCCGTGTGCGGATCGAGGTCGCCGCTCAGGTGAATCGCCACTTTGAACGAGTGACCGTGCAGGCGACCGCACTTGTGGCCGTCCGGCACGTGGGGCAGGCGGTGGGCGGACTCGAAGGTAAACTCTTTGAAGATTTCCACAGTGATGTTCAGCTCTGTCAGGTGGCGATCGCCGCGGCGATATGGGCAGGTGGCGAGTTTACCAGCTTGTGTTTGGCGATGCGGGAAAACACTGACCAGTGTCCTGTCTCACCAATACGTTCCTCTTTTGGCGAGTGGCTGTTGTCGTCAGGCAAGGCGCCGCGACGAGTCATAGCCCGCTATGGCGAGGAGCGGCAACGCAGCATGGCGACAACAGCCACCGTCAAAAAGGAACAGTATTGGCGAGACAGGGCACTAGAGGGTCAGCAAGCGCTCGCCCAAGCGACCGTTGGCAGTCAGTTCGAGAAATTCGTCACCCAGCCTGCGGCTTTCATCCATCGTCGTGCGCCAGTATTTCTGCCGACTCGGGGCATCGTCCATGAAGCGCTTGAAGTCGTTACGGTCCGGCAGTTTGCCGTAGGGCAGGCGCGACAGATATTCCTTTGACGGCGCCAGCAACAGAACATCCTGCAAGCGCGCAGGACAGGCGCGGCGCCACGGCAGCGTCTTGTCGAACCAGCCGGGGATCACTCGATCAGTGAAGTGCGGATACAGCACAATGTCATTGCCGCTGTAGGGCAAGTCGAGATGATAGTCCAGCAGTCCGCCATCGCGAAACGTCCCGGCGCCGGCACCCGGCAGGTCGCGCACGCCCTGCATGACCATCGGGATCGAGCCCGAGGCGAGCAGGGCCTGGCGCAGGTTGCCGGCATCCAGCGCAACGAAGCGCGACGGGAAGTCATTCAGCGCGTTGACGGGTGGCGCCAGACGCGGGTCGTGGATGATCAGCCGCTCGAAATGCCGCGACAGCCGCGCCCGCCCGCGCAGGTTGTCGGCGATCACCGACGACAGGCCCAGCCCCAGCCGACCGCGATGATCGTCCGCCAGCAGGCCATGGCTTTTGACCACCATGATGTTCAGTCGGTAGTGGGCGTTGTCCAGAATCGAGGCATCGCGGCCGTCGAGCAAGTCATCAAGCATGCGCCGGGAACTCTGGCTGATCTGCGCCATGGTCACGCCCTTGGCGAAATTCTGCTCGGTATACAGATGACCGAGGCGGCGGATGCCTTCGGCGGCATCCGGCAGGCAGGCGCTGGCGAACCGCCAGGAACCCACCGAGGCGCCGATCAGCGAACGCTCCCGGGGCGCCGCTGGCAGCCATTCGCCGAACAGCGCCAGATCCAGCCCCTGAATTCCCAATGCTTTCGGGCCACCGGCGGCGCCCGGCAACGTCCCCACATCGGCGGCGCTCAAGCCATTTGCACGGATGCGCGCCAAGGCACGCGGGCCGGCCTTGAGGGTCAGGGAAGGGAACTTGATGTGGATCGCGGTCATACCGATCTCGATGTTTGGCAGGCGGGGATTATAAGCGCGTGTCAGACAGCACAGCACACAATCTGTAGGAGCCAGGCTTGCCGGCGAAGGCGATTTCGAAGACGCCTTCGCCGGCAAGCCTGGCTCCTACCGGGATTTGTGTGTGTCGGTAATGTCGCGTTGCAATCATCAATGATGGCAATTCAGTTTCAGTTAAGTTCGAATCACTAAGGTAGCTCTCGCAGCAACACATAAAAAAATACGGAGACACCCATGAAAATCCTGACTGCCCTGTTCACCGCCTCCATCATCACCATGACCGCCAGTATCGCTCACGCGCGAGACCTCGGCCCCGACGAAGCCCTGAGACTGCGCGACGCTGGTACCATTGTGTCCTTCGAGAAGCTCAACGCCACGGCATTGGCCAAACACCCCGGCGCCAAAATCAGCGAAACCGAGCTTGAAGAAGAGTACGGCAAGTACATCTACCAGGTGGAGCTGCGCGACCCGCAGGGCCTTGAGTGGGACCTGGAATTGGACGCTGTCAGCGGGCAGGTTCTCAAGGATCATCAGGATACGTAATGAAGGTGTTTTCTTTAAATCGCCGCGCCAGCAGCCGAATGGCGCTGGCGCTCCTGGCTTTTTGCTCGGTGGTCATGGCCCGCGACCTGGATCAGGACGAGGCCCTGCGCCTGCGCCAACAAGGTGTGATCCTGCCGCTGGAGCAGCTCTTGCAGCAAGCGCTGGACCTCTATCCCGGGGCCAAGCTGCTGGAAGCCGAGCTTGAGGAAAAACACGACGTCTACATTTACGAGGTAGAGCTGCTGACCACCGAAGGCGTGGTGCGCGAGCTGGATCTCGACGCCACCACCGGCCACTTACTGAAAGACAAGGAAGATTGACCGATGCGTTTGCTCCTGGTGGAAGACCACGTGCCGCTGGCCGACGAATTGATGGCCGGCCTCAACCGGCAGGGTTACGCCGTGGACTGGCTGGCCGACGGCCGCGATGCGGTGTATCAGGGCAGCAGCGAGCCTTATGACCTGATCATCCTTGACCTCGGACTGCCGGGTTTGCCGGGGCTCGACGTGCTGGCGCAATGGCGGGCCGGCGGCTTGGCCACGCCCGTGCTGATCCTCACCGCACGCGGTTCCTGGGCCGAGCGGATAGAAGGCCTCAAGGCCGGCGCTGATGATTACCTGACCAAACCGTTTCACCCCGAAGAACTGCACCTGCGAGTCCAGGCATTGTTACGCCGCTCCCATGGCCACGCCAATCAGCCGACGCTCAAGGCCGCCGGTTTGCACCTGGATGAAGGTCGCCAGTGTGTAACCCGTGACGGCGCCGACATCCAGCTCACCGCCGCCGAGTTTCGCCTGCTGCGTTATTTCATGCTGCACCCTGAACAGATCCTTTCCAAAAGCCACCTCGCTGAACACCTCTACGACGGTGAAACCGAGCGCGATTCCAACGTGCTGGAAGTTCACGTCAACCACCTGCGACGCAAGCTCGGCCGCAGCGTGATCGAAACCCGTCGCGGTCAGGGTTACCTGTTCGGCGGGCAAGCCCAGTGAGGTCGATCCAGCGCCGTTTGAGCCTGGGCCTGATCAGCGTGATGGTGATCGTCGGCCTGGTGCTGGCGCAAACCAGCCTGTGGCTGTTCGAAATGGGTTTGCAGCGCTACCTCGAAGCCGGGTTGCGCAACGACAGCGAAAACCTGCTGGTGGCACTGGTGCGCGGGCCGCAGGGGTTGCAGCTGGATGAACGGCACTTGGCGCCGGCCTATCAGCGACCGTTCTCCGGGCATTACTTTCGTATTGATTTCGCCGACAGCCATTGGCGCTCCCGTTCGTTATGGGATCAGGAGCTGCCGTTGCTTGAACACCCTGGCCTGCATAGCAATCTGCAATTGGGGCCGGAAGGCCAGCAGCTGTTGGTATTGCGTTCGGACTACCGTCGGTTGGGCCAGGCGATTTCCATCAGCGTCGCCCAGGACTATACCCCGGTGCGCGAGAGCTTCCGGCGCATGCAACAGGTCGGCCTTGGACTGGGGCTGGCGGGGCTATTGCTGATTTTGCTGTTACAACGCATCACCGTGCGCCGCGCCTTGCGCCCGCTGGAAAAGGCCCGCGAGCAAATCGCCCAACTGCAGCAGGGCCAGCGCTCGCAACTCGACGACGCAGTGCCGCTGGAGCTGGAACCACTGGTGGCGCAGATCAACCATTTGCTGGCCCACACCGAAGACAGCCTCAAGCGCTCACGCAATGCGTTGGGCAATCTCGGCCATGCCTTGAAAACCCCGCTGGCGGTGTTGTTGAGCCTGGCTTCAAGCGAAAAACTCGATGCCCACCCGCAGCTGCGCAAAGTCATGCAGGCGCAACTGGAACAGGTGCAGCAACGGCTCAATCGTGAACTCAACCGTGCCCGGCTGTCCGGCGATGCACTGCCAGGGGCGTTGTTCGATTGTGATGCGGAACTGCCGGGGTTGCTGGCCACGTTGAATATGATTCACGGCGAACATCTCGACTTGAGCTACCGGACCCCGGCGGGTTTGCAACTGCCATGGGATCGCGAAGATCTGCTGGAGTTGCTGGGCAACCTGCTGGACAACGCCTGCAAATGGGCGGATGCCGAGGTTCGATTAAGCGTGGTCGAAACAGCAGAAAGATTTGAGTTGAGCGTGGAAGACGATGGCCCGGGCATTCCCGAAGACCAGCGCGCTCAAGTGTTCAGTCGCGGTACCCGGCTTGATGAACAGACGGATGGGCATGGCCTGGGATTGGGCATCGTGCGCGACATCGTCGACACGTGGGGCGGGGTGTTGAAGTTGCAGGAAAGCGAGTGGGGCGGGTTGAAAGTCACAATCGAGCTACCCAAACGCTGACCCCGATCCAAAGAACACTGCTTAACCTGTGGGAGCGGG